>SLLK01000154.1 GCA_007134115.1 Gammaproteobacteria bacterium
CTGTACTCGCGCGGATCGGTCATCTGGCTGATCGCGGGGCGCCGGTTGGGCAGTAACCAGCGGGTGGTCAGCACGATAAAAGCAAGGCCGATGATCGCGATGGGTACGCCGATCCATGCCAGGTCGAACATGTTGAGGCCCGGCGAATCGGTGCGATCCATCATCATGCCGTTGACCACCAGGTTGGTGCTGGTGCCGATGAGGGTGCATGTGCCACCGAGAATGGCAGCATAGCTGAGCGGAATCATCAGCTTGGAGACGGGGATATTGAACTTGTCGCCCCACTCCTTGACCGCCGGGATCAGCATGGCGACCACCGGGGTGTTGTTCATGAAGGCGCTCATGCCGGTCACCGGTGCGGCCAGCTTGAGTTGCGCGTGCGCCAGTGAGCGCGGGCGCCCGAGCAGGCGTTGCACAATCCACTGAATACCGCCGGTTTCGCGCAGTCCGGCCACCACCACGTAAAGCAGCCCGACGGTAATCATGCCCTGGTTGGAAAAGCCCGACAGCGCTTCCGCGGGGCTGATCACCTGGGTGAGCAGCAGGACGGTCAGGGCGGCAAAGAACACCAGGTCCGGCGCCACGCGGGTCGCGATCAGCGTGCCCATCATGGCGAGTACGACGGCCGTGGTAATCCATGCGTCCAGTGGCACTGGCTTCACTCCCGGTCTGCGCGGTGTCTGGTCCAGCCGCTACTGGATCAGCGCTTCCTTGAAAGCGGGAAGTGTAACGTATAAACAGGGAGAGGTTTCAGGGGGCGTGGGGTACGGTTCACAGAGGGAGTCAGGCGGCACGTGTGGTGGTTCAGGGCAAATGGATCAAGACGGCAGTGGTGGCCGTGGCGACGGCTGCAACCGGTGGCTGTGGCGCAGTTTCGACTGGGCGTGTTGCCGCTGGCTGAACATTGCCAGCGCGTGCTTGGGGAGCAGCCGGACGCGGCCTGGCTGGCAGGCACTGCCAACCGGTGCCTGTCGTTGCGAGTGCGGGCCGGGCAGCGCCATTTCAAGGTATTCGAATGCGCGTCGGTGACGCGCGCGGAAGAAGTGGCCGCCGTGATGCGTCGCGTGCGCGCGCATGCGCCGCTGATGCCGCAGGTACACGGGGTGTCAGCGCATGTGGTCATCGCCGACTGGGTTGAAGGCGTGTCCGGACGTACGTTGTCCCGCCGCAAACGGCACACCGCACTGATTGATTTGCTGGAGGCATTGCACGCGGTACCCGTGGACGTGACGGATCCACAGGTGCGGCACGCAGACTGGATCTGGCGCCGTCTCGGCCAACTCGCCACGGCGCGCGTCGGCGCCGACCGCGTGGCCTCGCTGGAAGCGGCGGTCAAGGCGCTGTCCCCGGCGACTTCGCCCACGCGCGTGGTGCATCCGGACGTGATACCGGCCAACGTGGTGTGCGGTGTGGACGGTCCCTGTGTGGTGGATAACGAATTTGTGGCGGTCAGCCGCGGTTTCGAGCTGGATGTGCTGAATGCCGCGGATGCCCTGTACCGTGCGCGGCGCCAACGTCTGGAGCAGTTTGTGGCAGACTACGCCGCGCGTGCTGACGCAGGTACGTTATTCACGCATCGAGCGTACTGGGAGGCTACGCTGCAGGCGCAGCGGATCGCCGGCGCGCTGGCGCGCGGCAAGCATGGCAAGGCCGGGCGTTTGCTCGATGAGATGGAAGCGCAGCTTTAAAATCAGCTCATGGCGTCATTATTCGCCCGCGCCGCCGGGCATGATTTATACTGAACACTGAAGTGGACCGTCACGGTCCTGAGGCAGACAACCGCACGGGCGGGAGGCGTATGTCGGGCAAGGTATTCATCAAGACCTGGGGCTGTCAGATGAACGAGTACGATTCGGGCAAGATGCTCGACGTGCTGCGTGATTCCTGTGGCCTGGAGCCTGCAGCCAATGCCGAAGAGGCCGATGTGCTGCTGCTAAACACCTGTTCCATCCGGGAGAAGGCGCAGGAAAAGGTCTTTTCCCAGCTCGGGCGCTGGCGCGAGTGGAAGCTGGAGCGTCCGGAGCTGGTGATTGGCGTGGGTGGTTGTGTGGCCAGCCAGGAAGGTGCCTTGTTGCTGGAGCGCGCCCCGTACGTGGATCTGGTGTTCGGTCCGCAAACGCTGCACCGCCTGCCGCAGATGCTCGATGAGTCGCGCCGGCGCGCGGCGCCGGTGGTGGATGTCTCGTTCCCGGAAATCGAGAAGTTCGACTCGCTGCCCGAACCGCGTGCGGACGGACCGGTGGCCTTCGTTTCGGTGATGGAGGGGTGCAGCAAATACTGCAGCTTCTGCGTGGTGCCCTATACCCGGGGTGAGGAAATCAGCCGTCCCTTCGATGACGTGATTGCCGAAGTCGCGGATCTGGCCGAGCAGGGGGTACGCGAGATCAATCTGCTGGGCCAGAATGTCAATGCCTACCGCGGACCCATGCATGACGGCGGTACAGCCGACCTGGCGGCGCTGATCCATTTTGTGGCGGCCGTTCCGGGTATCGACCGTGTGCGGTTCACGACCTCGCATCCGGTGGAATTCAGTGACAGTCTGATCGATGCGTATGCCGAAGTGCCGGAACTGGCCAGTCATCTGCATCTGCCGGTGCAAAGCGGCTCCGATCGGGTGCTGGCGTTGATGAAGCGCGGTCACATGGTGGCCGAGTACAAGGCCAGGATCCGCAAGCTGCGCCAGGCGCGCCCGAATGTGGCGCTGTCGTCGGATTTTATTGTCGGCTATCCGGGTGAGTCGGAGCAGGACTTTGAGCAGACCATGCAACTGATTGAAACCATCGGCTTCGACCAGTCCTTCAGTTTTGTCTTCAGTGCGCGTCCGGGTACGCCGGCGGCCAGCCTGCCGGACGAGACGCCGCTGGCGGTCAAGCAGCAGCGTTTGCACCGCCTGCAGGCGACCATCAATGCCAACGTCCGTAAAATCAGCGAGAGCCTGGTGGGCACGACGCAGCGGGTGCTGGTGGAAAAACCCTCAGTGAAGAATGCCGCCGAGGTGGCGGGCCGCACCGAATGCAATCGCTGGGTGAACTTCACCGCCCCGCATTCGGTGATCGGCGAGTTCGCGGACGTACAGATCACTGCGGCCATGCCCAATTCCCTGCGTGGACGGCTGGTGAGCGCCGACGTGCCGGAAGCCGTGGCGGCCGGTTGAACCTGACACAGCGCGAGGTGAACGAAAGCGGTTTGAACGCATCACAGCAGTCCCTGAATCTGACCCTGGAGCCGGTGGATAACCGGCGGCTGGCCAATTTCTGTGGTCAGTACGATGAACATCTGCGTCAGCTGGAACGTCGTCTCGGGGTGGAAATCAATAATCGCGGTAACCGGTTTCGGGTGATCGGCGCGCCGGCCAGCCTGGAGGCGGCCGGCGGGGTGATGCGCGAGCTTTACCACGCCGCAGGGAGCGAGGCCCTGACGCCGGAGCGGGTGCATCTGTTTCTCGCCGATTCAGGTGCCGAGCAGGTTATCGAACAGGCGCCGGAGCCCATTGACAGCGTCGCCGTGCATACGCGTCAAGGACTCATACAGGGCCGTACCCCGGCGCAGCGGCGCTATCTGGCCGCCATTGCCTCGCATGACGTGAACTTCGGTATAGGGCCGGCCGGTACCGGCAAGACCTATCTTGCCGTGGCGTCGGCGGTGGATGCGCTGAACAGTGAACGGGTGCGGCGTATTGTGCTGGTGCGCCCGGCGGTGGAAGCGGGCGAGCGCCTCGGTTTTTTGCCCGGCGATATGGCGCAGAAGGTGGACCCCTATCTGCGTCCCCTGTACGACGCCCTGTACGAAATGCTGGGCTTCGAGAAGGTCGGTCGCCTGATTGAGCGACAGGTGATCGAGGTTGCGCCGCTGGCCTTCATGCGAGGGCGCACCCTCAATGAGTCCTTTGTCATCCTCGATGAAGCGCAAAACACCACCATCGAACAGATGAAAATGTTCCTGACCCGTATCGGCTTCGGTTCCACCGCGGTGGTGACCGGCGATGTGACGCAGACGGACTTGCCGTCCGGGACGCGCTCCGGGTTGCGCCACGTGGTGGAAGTGCTGGCCGACATCAGCGCCATCAGTTTCAGTTTCTTCACCAGCCGGGATGTGGTGCGCCATCCCCTGGTGCAGCGCATCATTGATGCCTACGAGGTCAGTGAGCAACAGGCACGCGACCACGACGGTGGCCGGTGAGCGCCGATATCCGGCTGGTGGTGCAGGATGTGTCCGGCGCCCAGGGCGTGCCGTCGGCGGCGGTGATGCAGGCGTGGGTCAGTGAAACGCTGCAGGGCCGCCGTCCACGGGCTGAACTGACGGTGCGTGTGGTCGATGAGGCCGAAAGCGCCGAACTGAACCGGACCTGGCGCGAGCGCGAGGGTCCGACCAACGTGCTCTCCTTTCCCTTCGCGCTGCCGCCCGGTCTGGCTGACGCCGATATCGGCGATATTCTGGGTGACCTGGTGATCTGTGCCGGGGTCGTCACCCGCGAGGCCCGCGAGCAGGACAAGACCAGCGAGGCCCATTGGGCGCATATGCTGGTGCACGGGACGCTGCACCTGCTGGGGTACGACCATCAGGATGATCAGCAGGCACAGGACATGGAACAACTTGAAATCACGATTATGGCGCGCTTAGGCTACGCCGACCCTTATCACCGGGCGCTGGAAGGCCCGCAACAGGCGTAAAGCATGGCTGAGGAAGACGACAGTAGTAGCGTCGGCAGTCGCACGTGGCTGGAGAAGATCGGCCAGGCACTGTCCGGCGAACCGCGTGATCGTGATGACCTGATCGAGGTGCTGCGTGATGCGCAGGCGCGAGAGGTCATCGACAGCGACGTGGAAAGCATGCTCGAAGGCGTGCTGCAGGTCACCGAGATGCAGGTGCGCGATATCATGATCCCGCGCGCGCAAATGGTGGTGGCGGCACGTGAGCAGTCGCTGGAGGAATTGCTGCCCATTGTCATAGAGTCGGGTTTTTCGCGCTTTCCAGTGATTGGCGAGAACCGCGATGAGGTCGTGGGTATTCTGCTGGCCAAGGACCTGTTGCGGTTCTTCCCCGAGCAACGCAAGCGCACTTTCAATATCCGCGAGGTCATGCGTCCGGCCACTTTCATCCCCGAGAGCAAGCGTCTGAATGTGCTGTTGCGCGATTTCCGTTCCAGTCGCAATCATATTGCCATGGTGGTGGACGAGTATGGCGGGGTGTCCGGCCTGGTGACGATCGAGGATGTGCTGGAGCAGATTGTCGGCGAGATCGATGACGAGCATGACGTCGAGGAAGATGATGAAATCCTGCGCTATAGCGATACGCGCTTCCTGGTCAAGGTGCTGACCGATATCGAGGCATTCAACGAATACTTTGGAGCCGACTTCAGTGATGAAGAGTTCGATACGGTAGGCGGCCTGCTGATGCAGACTTTCGGGCGTCTGCCCCGGCGCGAGGAATCGGTGGCGTTGGGCCGTTACCACTTCACCATTGTGCGCGCCGACAATCGGCGCATTCATCTGGTGCAGCTGAATCTCGAGGACGAAAAGGCGCCGGCGATAGAGCCGGAAACGGCACAAAAGTCGAGCGGCAAGCGTGGCGGGCGACAGGCCTCGGGGCGTTCTTCCTGAAGCACGGGCGCCTGAGTTGCCAAACCATAATCAACCGGAACAGTACATGAGTCGGGATCTGGAGTCATTGCTGGCACGCTTGCGCCCGTGGTTGTGTGACGCGCGCACGAGGCTGGTTATTGCCGTGGTGGCCGGTGCGCTGTTGGTGCCAGCGTTCGCGCCCGTCGGCTGGTTTTTGCTTGCCCCGCTGATGCTGCTGGTGCTGCTGGCGTTGTGGCACGGACGTGATCCGGGCCAGAGTTTTGTCGTCGGTTACGCTTTCGGTGTGGGTTATTTCGGTCTGGGTGTGTACTGGGTCTACATCAGTATGCACACCTTTGGTCAGGCGCCGGCGCCGCTGGCCGCCTTGATGACGGTGTTGCTGGTGGCGGTGCTGGCGTTGTTTCCCGCCCTCACCGGCTGGTTGCTGGCCCGTTTCTGGCCGCGCGCCGATCTGCTGCGCCATGCGCTGGCCTTCCCGTTACTGTGGGGCGCCCTGGAATGGCTGCGTAGCTGGATCTTCAGCGGTTTTCCCTGGCTGAGTCTGGGGTACAGCCAGATCGATGCGCCGCTGGGCGGTTTTGCGCCGTTGCTGGGCGTGCTTTTTATGGGGCTGTTGGTGGCACTGAGCGCGGGGCTGCTGTGGCACGCACTGGTGGCGCGCCTGCGCCCGGCGGGTATCACTGCAGGGTCACTGGTGGTTGCGCTGTGGCTGGGGGGTGTGGCGCTGGATCGTGTGCAGTGGACCCTGCCTGCGGGCGAACCACTGAGCGTGGCGCTGGTGCAGGGCAATGTGTCACAGGATCAGAAATGGCTGCCCGAGATGCGGCGACCGACCAAGGCGCGTTATCGCGATTTGACGCTGGAGCATCTGGGCCGTGATCTGATTGTCTGGCCCGAGGCCGCATTGCCCCGGTTGTTCCATCAGGTGGCCGATGATTTTCTGCCGCAGCTTGATGATGCGCTGGCCGAGGCGGGCAGCGAGCTGCTGATGGGCATACTGGTCTATGACCGCGGTGCCGGTCGTTACTACAACAGTGTGCTGGCCATGGGCGATCCCTACCAGTTCTACCACAAGCATCACCTGGTGCCCTTCGGTGAATACTTCCCGGTGCCCGATTTTGTGCGTCGTCAGTTGCAATTGTTGAACCTGCCCTACCAGGATTTCACGCGTGGTGATGCTCGCCAGGCACCGCTCAGGTTGGCCGGACTCAATATCGCCGCATCGGTGTGTTACGAGGATCTCTTCGGCGCCTGGTTCGCAGGCACCGCGCTGAACGCCGACCTGCTGGTCAACGTGAGCAACGATGCCTGGTTCGGGGATTCGCTGGCGCCGGCCCAGCATCTGCAGATCGCCCGCATGCGTGCCCGCGAGAACGGCCGCATGATGTTGCGCACCACCAATACCGGCATCACCGCCATCATCGATGCGCGGGGTCGTGTCGTGAAGGCGCTGGAGCAGTTCCAGACCGGCGTGCTCACCGGTGAGGCGCAAGCCTACGAGGGCACGACGCCCTACACGCGCTGGCGCGATGTGCCGCTGTTGCTGACAATATTTCTTGGTCTGGTGGTCACTGCTGGCACGCGGTTAATGCGGGGCGAAAAGTGAACTGGCTAACAGCTAACAGCTAATAGCTAATAGCTAATATCTCCGAGGTATTTGTGCACGTTCATATTATTGGCATCTGCGGCACGTTCATGGGCGGCGTGGCGGCCCTGGCCAGGGCCGCCGGCCACCATGTGACCGGCTCGGATGCCGCGGCCTGGCCGCCCATGAGCGATCAGTTGCGCGCCCTGGGTATTGATCTGTATGCGGGCTACGCGGCGGCGAATCTGGAGCCCGAGCCGGACTGTGTGGTGGTAGGCAACGCACTGAGTCGCGGCAACCCGGAGGTGGAGGCGGTGCTGGACCGCGGGCTGCCCTACACCTCGGGGCCGCAATGGCTGGCCGAGCATGTGCTGGCCGGGCGCTGGGTGCTGGCGGTGGCCGGCACACATGGCAAGACCACCACGGCAAGTATGCTGGCGTGGATTCTGGAAGATGCCGGTTTGTCTCCGGGGTTCCTGATTGGCGGCGTGCCCGGCAATTTCGAGGGCTCGGCGCGGGCCGGCGTGTCACCCTTTTTTGTTGTCGAGGCCGATGAATACGACACGGCCTTTTTCGACAAGCGCTCGAAGTTTGTGCACTACAGGCCGCGTACGCTGGTGCTCAATAATCTCGAATATGATCACGCGGACATTTTTCCTGACCTGCCCGCTATCCAGCGCCAGTTCCACCATCTGGTGCGCACCGTGCCCGCCAGTGGACAGATTCTGGCGTCTACCGAAGCCAGCCTGGATGAAACGCTGGCCATGGGATGCTGGAGCGAAACCGTGCGCTTCGGCGGCGGTGACTGGGATGTCACGGCGGTGGATGACGACTGGCGTCATTTTACGGTGCTGCACGACGGCCAGCCATGCGCGGATGTGCACTGGTCGCAGGGGGGGCGCCACAACGCGCTCAACGGCCTGGCCGCGATGCTTGCCGCCCGTCACGCCGGTGTCACGCCGGAGATGGCCGGGGCGGCATTGAGCCGCTTTGCCGGGGTGCGGCGACGCATGGAATTGCTGCACGAGGATGGTGGTCGGAGGTTCTTCGACGATTTCGCGCATCACCCCACGGCGGTGACCGCGACCCTGGCCGCTGTGCGTCAGGCACGCCCCGGCGTGCCTTTGATCGCCGTGCTGGAACCGCGCTCCAATACCATGCGCATGGGCGTGCACCGTGCGCAGTTGCGCGAGGCGCTGGGCGCAGCCGATCGCGTGCTGGTGCTGGTGCCGGCAGACATGGGCTGGGACGTGCAGGAACTGATTGCCGGCCACCCGCATGCCAGTGCGCATACCGACGCCGCTGACGCGCACCGCCACCTGTGCGCGGATCTGCCCGCCGAGGCTGAAGTGGTACTGATGAGTAACGGTGACCTGGGCGGCCTGCGTGAGCTGATCACTGCGTCCTGATAGCCGCGACGCAAGGCACTTCCGTGTGCCTGTGCCCGCTGAGACGTGATGAACAGACCCGCTTTCCCCTAACCCGCTTCCGGACGCATCTGGCGCGTATGTCCGCGGCTCTCGAACCAGTTCTCCACGAGGGAGTAGATGGCCGGGATCACCACCAGGGTCAGGGCGGTGGAGCTGACCATGCCGCCGATGACCACGACGGCCAGCGAGGCGTTGGCATCGCCGCCGGCGGTGAAGCCCAGTGCCGCCGGGAACAGGGCCAGGATCAGGGTCAGCGAAGTCATCAGCACCGGCCGCAGACGGATGGGGCAGGCCTCGCGCAGCGCCTCGTCCACGCTCAGTCCCCGTTCGCGATACTGGTTGGTGATATCCACCAGCAGGATGGCGTTCTTGGCGACCAGTCCGATCAGCAGCAGCATGCCGATCATGGAGAAGATGTTCAGGCTGTTGCCGGTCAGGAACAGGCCCCACAGGCCGCCCAGAATGGCCAGCGGCTGGGCGCCCATGATGACCAGCGGCTGGGCAAAGGAGTTGAACTGGCTGGATAGCACCATGAACACCAGGATCAGCCCCAGGACGAAAGCGAAGCCGATGTTGACCAGCGTTTTCTGGAATTCCTCCGCCTGACCCACGTAGTTAAGCTGGTAGCCCAGCGGCAGCAGATCGTCGGCGATACGATTGATCTCGTCGATGGCCGCGCCCATGGGCATGTCCGGGTCAAGATAGAAGCGCCCCGCATAGCGCAGGTTGAAGCGCGTGATGGCGGCAGGGCCGAGCACGTTCTCGAAGCTGGCTACGGAGTCCAGGCGCACCAGTTCGCCCTGGCGCGAGCGCAAATAGATCTGGCTGAGGTCTTCTTCGTTGGTGAAGGTGCCCTCGCGGGCCTTCACGCGCAGCTCATAGCGCTGCCCGTCACCGGGCAAATCATTGTACCGGGCCACATCCAGGCCGCCGGCCATCAAGTTGATGGCGAAGCCCACGTCGCGTCCGCTAATGCCCAGATCAGCCGCGCGTTCACGGTCCATGTGAATCGCGGTTTGCGGCAGATCCAGCTGCAAATCCAGGTCGGGCTGGCCCATGCCGTCAATGGCCTCCAGTCGTGAGAGCAGGGTTTCGCTGAACTCGGCGACCTGTTCCAGATCCGGGCCCGTAAGAATGAATTGCAGCGGTTCGCCGCGCATGCCGCCGCCGATCACCGGAATGGGCGCAGCAAAAGCGCGGGCGCCCGGAATCTGTGCCAGTTCCTGGCGTAGTTTGGCGACCTGTTCTTGCTGGCTGATGCTGCGCTGGTCGCGCGCTTCCATATTGACGAAAGCAATACCCTGGTTCACCTGACCCTGCTGACCCAGGCCGATAGCGGTGAAGTAGGTGCGCACTGCTTCCTGTTCGGCGAGTATTTCCTCCACCTTGCGCAGGCGGCCGTCCGTGTATTCGATGGATGAGCCCAGCGGCGCGCGCAGCATGATCAGGAAGCGCCCCTCGTCTTCTTCCGGCGAGAATTCGGCGGCGATAAACGGGAACAGGCCGAGACTCAGGACGAACACCAGCAGGCTGGTACCGAGGGTGGCCCAGCGCGCGCCCAGTGCAAGGTTGAGAAGCTTGCGGTAGGTGCGCTCAAGCACCAGGAAGCTTTTTTCAAGTACTTCATACACC
>SLLK01000377.1 GCA_007134115.1 Gammaproteobacteria bacterium
CAACAGTTCTGGCAACAGGGCTTTGTGCGTGGGGTCTAAATGCTGAACGACGATAAACGCCATTCCGGTGTCCGTCGGGGCGTGCGAGAAGAACGCTTCAAACGCCGCCAAACCACCTGCGGATGCTCCGACACCAACAATACGCATCAGGATTCGGCAATAACCGGAGCAGCTGACAGCACGCACAAAATAGTATGCCCACCCGACCCAGGCCTTGCCTTCAGAGCCAGACGACGATCTTCAGCCAGCCCACTCGACAATTCCACCGTACAGGTCTGCTCTGATCGCGACGACTTCAATTGCTGAAACAGCTTTTTCACGGCCGTGCGACTTTCTGGCGCCAGGAAACCGTCCAGCGATTGCTGGGTCAAGCTCGCAACAGACAGAGCGAGCAAGTCTTTCGCGGCCTCGTTACTTTCAATGATCAGGCCGTCGGCATCCAGAATCAGATAGGGTGTTGGCGCCATGTCATACAGGGCCGTGTAATGAGCCAACGCTTCAGTCAACTCAGTTTCAGTTGCCTGCATCTGCTCATACACAAGATCCAGCTCAACCTGATGGGTTTGCAGCTCGTGAAGAAGCTTCACGGCATCCGCCGCGAATTCCGGGTCACTCGCCCGACGATAGAGCAATTCCAGCGCTTCAACACTCAACGATCCCTGGCCGTCGGAGGGGGCAGAACCATCCTGAAGCAAGGATTGCGCATTACGGCGCAGTTCGTCTTGCCGCTTGGTCCTGGATGAACTCGGGGTATAACTCATGGTAACTCCTCAGCATGGTCTGGCCACTGCTACTGCCCATACTACTACTGGCCCTGCGCTTTATATAGCAGTACTAATGAAAAGCCCTGTGGGCTCAAGGAATGCCGGGAGCCGAATTTCCCGGACACGCGGAAAACCCGGCTCCGGGCCTGTTTTTCTGGCATTTCCGTTCGGCTTTTCCCCAAGAAAAAGGCACAAAATGCGCCCCGCGCGTGGGCGGTGCATTTCAGCGACCACCTGTGATTACGCGGCCCGCAGCGGAGTTTTCCCTATTGATTTTCCATAACGGGCTTCGCGGCTCGGCTACGCGGAGCCCGAACAGTCTATCCTCAGCGTAGATTAGGTGTATGCTGAAGTTCTGTCGGTGCGGTTTCGCACATAAGCCCTTGACCGCCCTTAGCGGGAAAACCGCCCTACCTGTCCATCTTAACTGTATGGGCCACATTTACGGTGCCTGAAAGATGCCTAAGCTGGAGAATCCCGTGCAGAAACTGACGAATGCAGGACTCGCCATGCGGACATTGGTCATCACCGTCCTGCTCTCCTCCGCATCGCCATTGCTTGCCGGTGAAGGCGATACCGCGTATCGCCTGCTTCAGCTGGATGGCTACAAGGTCAAATGGGGAGAGCAAACCCTGGGGGCCGGGGCAAGCATCAGCTACGCCTTCGCGCACAATACCATGCGGTTTCCGAATGCGCGCAACTGCAGCCATATGGCCCCGATAACAGCACTCTCAACCCCAAGCCATTCGCTGGAGGTCCTGGAGCGTGAAACCGCCGCAGCGTTCAGAACCTGGGAGCGTACTGCGAATCTCTCTTTTCACCAGGTTGATGATGCCCGTAACGCGGATATCGTTATTGGCACACAGGGACGGCCCGTCGGGCGGGCATTCGCCAATGTAGCCTATGCACCAGGCCCACAAGGGAATGTCCGACGGATCGAGCAAGCCCTCGTCTGCCTGAACCCGGAACGCGAGTGGAAAGTCGGCTTCGACGGTGACACCAATGTCTACGACATCCGCTACACCCTGGTTCATGAAATTGGCCACGCCATCGGCCTGGACCACCCCGGACCCGATGGACAGGTCATGGGTTTTCGCTACACCGAAGTCTTCACCGACCTGCAACCCGGCGATGTCCGCGGTATCCGCCAACTTTATGGCCCTCCCGTCAATCACAGCGGACTGGCAGACACAGAGTTCCACAATGCCGATCCATTGGAAGTTCCGACCGTTGATGACGTTGAAACCGGCGCCCCGCTAGGCATCAAGTAAGGAAAACTCTGATTAATCCATTCGCGTGTGTCAACGCAAAGCTGAGCGGCGGGCTTGGAGCGGAGCGGAAAGCCCGTCCGGCGCAGGCCCGGCCAAGGCCGGAGCGTACTCGAGCGACTGGTTAGCTGCGCTTGTAGACATGCTTTCTATGGCCAACCTTCACAACCGTTACGACAAGAAGCTCATCGACCACTTCATATATGATGCGGTACGCGCCCTGTCTGATTCGGTAGCGCTCTTGCCCTGAAAGCTTTTCACTGCCGACAGGGCGGGGATTCTCTTGAAGCTCCTCCATGCGCTGGAGAATGCGGGCAACATCTTTCTTCGGGATTGAGCGAAGGTCTTTAGAGACAGATTTCTTGAATACAAGCTTATAGTTTTCCATGAGCCTTCAAGTCGTCCAGCAAAGCCTCATAGCTCATGGTTGGCTCAGAAACCCGTTCCTCGAACGCGGCCAAATCTTCCTGATCCTCAGCCAATGCCGCACGAACAGCATCGTTGACGATATCTGATA
>SLLK01000336.1 GCA_007134115.1 Gammaproteobacteria bacterium
CTATGATGCCAATCGGCCGATCCTGCACGACATCGACCTGGAGATTCCGGCCGGCCACAAGGTGGCCGTAGTCGGACCCAGCGGCGCCGGCAAGTCCACCCTGGCGCGGCTGTTGTTCCGCTTCTACGAACCTGACCACGGTCACATCACCATCGACGGCCAGGATATCCGCGATGTCACCCAGCACAGCCTGCGCGCGGCCATCGGCGTAGTGCCCCAGGATACGGTGCTGTTCAATGACAGCATCCGCCACAACATCGCCTATGGCCGACCCGACGCCAGTGACGCGGAGATACAGCACGTGGTGCGCCAGGCGCACCTGGAACACTTCATCGACTCCCTGCCGGAAGGTCTGGATACGCGGGTGGGCGAGCGCGGCCTGAAGCTGTCGGGTGGCGAAAAGCAGCGCATCGCCATCGCCCGCGTGCTGCTCAAGGATCCGCCTGTCCTGGTGCTCGACGAGGCCACCTCCTCGCTGGATACCGGCGCGGAGCGCGCCATCCTCAAGGCGCTCGACGCGGTGACAAGGCGCCGCACCACCCTGGTGATCGCCCACCGCCTGTCCACCGTGCGCGATGCCGACCAGATCGTGGTGCTGGATGGCGGTCGCATTGTCGAACGCGGCAGCCACGATGCGCTGGTCGCCGCGGACGGCGTGTATGCGAAGCTGTGGCGCCAGCAGCTGCGGCGCCGCTGACCAGCTCACTCGCCCCGGCGGGACATACGGCAGCGCTTTCAGAAAGCGGCGTCGAGCACCTCGGCGAGCTGGCGCACCGGGATGATTTCCATGTCGCCGATGCGTTTTTTACGCGGTGCATTGGCGTGTGCCACCAGGGCCCTGCGGAAACCGTGCTTGGCCGCCTCGCGCAGGCGCTCTTCCCCCGCCGGCACGGGACGGATTTCACCCGCCAGCCCCACTTCACCAAAGCTCACCGTATCCGCAGGCAACGGGCGATCACGAAAGCTCGACAACACGGCAAGCAGGATGGCCAGGTCGGCGCCGGTTTCGCTGACCCGCATGCCGCCCACAATATTGACGAATACATCCTGGCCAAAGGTGGCGATACCCCCGTGCCGGTGCAACACCGCCAGCAACATGGAAAGCCGGTTGCTGTCCACACCCAGCGTAACCCGACGCGGATTGCTCAGGTGACTCTCGTCGACCAGCGCCTGTACCTCGAGCAACAGCGGACGGCTGCCTTCGCGCACGCAGGTAATCGCGCTGCCGGTCACCGGCTGCTCGTGCCTTGAGAGAAAAATGGCCGAAGGGTTAGAGACTTCCTTGAGCCCGGTATCGGTCATGGCGAATACGCCCAGTTCATTGACCGCGCCGAAACGGTTCTTGACCGCACGGATCAGGCGGAAGCGACTGGCCGCATCGCTCTCGAAATACAACACCGTATCGACCATGTGCTCGAGCACCCGCGGGCCGGCCAGGTGACCTTCCTTGGTCACATGACCGACCAGAAACAGCGCCGTGCCGGTCTGCTTGGCGAAGCGCACCAGACGGGCAGTGCTCTCGCGCACCTGGGCCACCGCCCCGGGCGCCGACTGCAGCAATTCGGTAAACACCGTCTGGATGGAATCGATCACAATCACCGCCGGCCGGTCGCGCGCGGCGGTCTCCAGAATGCGCTCCACGCAGGTCTCGGCGAGCAGGGCCAGTTTGATATCGGGCAGACCCAGCCGCCGGGCACGCAATGCCACCTGTTCCAGTGATTCCTCGCCGGTGATGTACAGCGTGGGATGTTGCTCGTGCAGGCGCGCCATCACCTGCAACAACAGCGTGGACTTGCCGATCCCGGGGTCGCCGCCGATGAGCACGGTGGAGCCGCGCACCAGACCGCCACCCAGTACACGGTCCATCTCCGCCATACCCACCGGCGTGCGCGGTTCCTCGGCTTCCTCCACCTCGTTGAGCAGGCGCACCGCCGTCTGGCCGGCCCAGCCGCCGCCGCGTTGCACGGCGCCGGGGGCCGGCGTTTCCACGCTCTCCTCCAGAGTGTTCCACGCACCACACTCGGGACACTGGCCCACCCACTTGGGGGCCACGCCACCACACTCATTACAGCGGAATATACTTTTGCTTCGGGCCATACCTGTTCAACCTCGGCGGATCACGCGGCCGGCCGGCCGGCCACCGACGCCGCACCCACCCGGACCAGGCGCGATGTTAGCACGGGGCCGCGAACCCCGTTTGCCCGCCCCGAACGGCCATGCAGGCCGGCGTATGCGTTTGTTTTTGCGCTAAAGCACGTTAGTATGCCTGTCACAGGCAATGCCGACGCGGCGCAGGCTGCGCGGCAATAAAAAGCATCGCCAGGCAAAAATTGCCATGCCCTGCAGGAGTGGCCGTGAAACCAAGAATCTGGACCTCGGACTGGATGTTTGCCCTGCTGTTCAGCCTGGTGTTCATCTTCCTCGCCTACGGTCTGTTCAATCACTTCTTCACCGGGGTGGAACGCGCCGCCTACGATGCCGGCGTTCGCATGAGCGACCGCCAGCCGGACCCCGATATTGCCGTCATCGCCATCGATGACCAG
>SLLK01000124.1 GCA_007134115.1 Gammaproteobacteria bacterium
GGAGAAGACTACGTGCTGTGGATCGATGCCGACCTGGTCGACTATCCCCCGGATGTTCTGCACCGGTTGCTGGAGCTGGGGCGCGATCTCGTGGTACCGCATTGTGTGCTCGATCCCGGCGGTCCGACCTTCGATCTCAACTCGTTTGCGCGCTACCCTTTCGATCGCAGGCCAGTCTGGTCGCATGTGAACCAGACCATCATCCAGCCACCGCGCGGGGAGGGCCGGCGGTACCTGGAAGATTTTCGTGGAGAGTCTGTGGTACCCCTGGACGCAGTGGGCGGCACCATGCTGCTGGCGAGGGCGCAACCATTCGCCGACGGCACATTGTTTTTTCCCCCGTACAGTTATCGCGGGTACATCGAAACCGAGGGGCTCGCCGTCATGGCACACGACCGGGGGTTCTCTGCCTGGGGCGTCCCGGACCTGGAGGTGATTCATTCACGTGACTGATTGGCGCGGGACGTATCGGCGAGTTTCGCGGTGGCGCCGGGTGGTGCCAATGTGTGCCGGACTCCCCTGAAGTCACCTTCTGATTCGCGCCGCCCCTTCCGTGCGTTGTCGAGGGCCCCGCCGCAGCAGACCGGGGCGCGAGATTGACCGCTTCGGGGTCTGGTGCAATGCTCGCGCGAGCATCTATGGGCGGACCGACGACTTCCTTGCGGGGCTATGCATGGATGATGATTCCGAAACGCGTCTGCGGCAGAAACTGTCCTTTCTGGAACTTCCCGCGGGACCGATCCCCGGGGAATGGCTGGACGTGTTGCGGCAGGTGGCGGGACGGGTGGGCGAACTCGAGGCCCGGAAGGAGTATTTCCGGCTGCTGACCGACAGCGGGCGGGTCCTGATCTGGGTGTCGGGAAGCGACGGCGGGGTCGACCATTTCAACAAGCCGTGGCTCGCCTTTACCGGGCGTACCCTGGAACAGGAGCGTGGCGACGGCTGGCTGGAGGGAGTCCATCCGGAAGACCGGGAGGCCTGCCTGGGCGGTTATCGCGAGGCCTTCGCGGCGCGCGAGCCGTTCACCCTGGAGTACCGACTGCGCCGCGCGGATGGCGGGTATCGCTGGATCCTGGACGAGGGGAGCCCGCGGCACGATACCGGGGGTGTCTTCCTCGGGTACGTCGGCTTCTGTTACGACATCACCGAGCGCCGGGAAGCCGAGGACGAGCTGCGCCGCTCGCTGCGCGAGACCCGGATCCTGCACGAGGCGCTGGACCGGGTGCCGTCCTGTGTGTACACCAAGGATCGCCAGTCGCGTTACACCTATGCCAATCGTGCCACTCTCGATCTGTTCGGGTGCAGTGCCGAGGCATTGCAGGGACAGGGGGACGATGCCTTCTTTCCGCCGGAGACGGTTGCATGGTTGCGCAAGCTGGATCTTCGGGTACTGGGGGGCGAATCGACCGAGGAGGAGGTGGTGGTGCGGGACCCGATCCGGGGCCACCGGGTGTACTGGGAGGTCAAGGCGCCGATCCATCACGATCTCGATGACCCGGAGCCGGACGGGCTACTGGGGATCTCCACGGATATTACGGCGCAGAAGGAATATACGCAGCGGATGGAGCACCTGGCCCATTACGACGCACTGACCGGGCTGCCGAACCGTGCGCTGTTGCTCGATCGGCTGTCCAAGGCCCTGGCCCAGGTTCGTCGCCGGGAGCTCTGGCTGGCTGTGGTGTTTCTCGACCTGGATGGATTCAAGGCGATCAATGATCGTCATGGCCATCAGATGGGTGATCGTTTTCTGCACCATCTGGCACGACGTATGGGTGCGCGGCTGCGCGAAGGAGACACGCTCGCACGGCTCGGGGGCGACGAGTTCGTGGTCATCCTGGTCGACCTGGTCGGGCCCGAAGCGGTCGATCCTCTGCTGCAGCGGGTACTGAGAGCGGTGAGCGAGCCGGTACACGAGGATGGGCACGATCTTTGTGTGACCGCCAGCCTGGGCGTCACCCTGACTCGCGGCGAGCCGGGGGTCACGCCGGACCGCCTGCTGCAGGAGGCGGACCAGGCGATGTACCGCGCCAAGGAGGCCGGCAGGAACCGGTACCATCTGTCAGGATCGCCGCCAGACTCTGCTCCCGGTAGCCGTCCATGATTGTGGCGCGGCCGTGGTTTCTGCGCGGCGCGCTGGTGGCCGGGGTCGGGCTCGTCCTGCTGCTGGGCGTGGTGGCCTCGCTGCTGGTGTATCAGGCGACCAAGCGCGTTGCGCATAGTAGCGATGTCCTGACCCAGACGCGTCTGCCGGAACTGCGGTCGATCGCGATGTTCCGGGCCGATCTTCTGGAGCACGAACGCCTGGCCTACGAACTCTATGCGGTGATCGATGCCGAGCGCATGCGCGAGCCCATCCGCAACCAGCGGCTTGCCGTGGAGGCCGGGCTGGAGCGCATCGGTCGGCTGCTGGCGGCTGCCGATGGCGAACGGTTGCGGGATCGCTGGGACGCCATCGTGAGCGAAGTCGACCGCCTGAGCGCGAATATTGCACGGGATTCCACGGATTGGGACGCGGCGCGTGCCCAGTTGCGGCGCATCAGCGA
>SLLK01000017.1 GCA_007134115.1 Gammaproteobacteria bacterium
AATTTTCACGAACACAGGATGGCCCTCAGGCATGAACCTCGCTAAATCGTCGAAGACGTGAACGTCCACTGGCTCCAAGTTTGTTGAATCTAATTCTGGAGCTGACAACCGCGCGACCCCGCTGTGATTCTCTGCTTTGAGTACACACGCCTCTCCGGATCGGTCGCTAATCGCCCAGCGAAGTGCGGTGATCCGTCCGGCCAGGCGATTCAACTGGATATTACGCTCCAGAATATCGAAGGTTACTTTCACTGGCTCTAGCGCAATCACGTGAGCGCACGAAGGATTGTTTGCCGCAATCAGGCTGTACAGGCCCTGGTTGGCGCCGATGTCAATAAAGACAAACGGTTCACTCTTCTTTTCCAACAACTCGAAAAGGTCTTTACCATAAGAACCGGTGATGCAGAATTTGAAGGTTTCATCTCCCCAGTTAGGCACCATGTAGACGCCGTAAACGCTGCGCACCGCATCGTGTTGCCTCCAGGAGGACCAGCGTCTTCGAGTCGCCCACCGTAGTCGTTGGTGCGATTTCTGTAGCCGGTTGTACGTACGCCTTGCCACCCCCCTCCAGCCTTCTTCTACGTATCGCAAGTATGCTCGTTTCCACATGGGCGCCAGCGTACTTTCAACGCGTTCCCTGATTGAATTTCGCGCCATTTCAGTGCGATACCTCATTACGCTGATGTGATAGACCGATTCAGGCCTTTAGCTCGTCGCCCATCTTCTCGAAGCCTCTGGTTTGACTTGCGACGGGCGTTCTTCGCCCCCTCAACGCATCACCCGCGCACCTTTAGCATCTCCCACGCGTGGACTCAGATGGCCCACATCGATTTCCTCCACCATCTGGTTTGCCATCCTGGCCCAGCGCCATTTCTGCCGGAGTTTTAGCGAGTGCACTCAACTTGGTTTCCGGTCGAAGCTCCCGCGCATCGCGCACGAAACGATCCAGAACATCATCACACTGTATGCAATGGCACCAATTACGGAAAACAAGGCAATCGCCCACAGGTCACTGCCAAACCAGTAGAAGCCGGCCGCAAGCCCCAAGACTTTTCCGCCCGTGCTGAAGGCCTCATAGATGAGCAAACCGCGCTGGATGCGAAGCACCGGAACGGCTGCAACACTTGGTTTATTGATGAAGTTGAACAGGAAGAATAGCGCCAACCACCGGGCGTATTCGCCGGCCATGCCCCAGTCGCCACCGAACACCAGGCTGAACAGCAAGGGACCGAAAAGCATGACGAGGCCGAACGGCACGATGCCGATTACAAACAGTGCTCCGGTGGCCTGCAGGATGTACCGGGGAAGGTTCTCGCCAGTGTGGGCAGCCTCGGTGATGCGCGGATAGAAGACATCCGTCACCGCCTTGCCAAGCAGGGTGCTGGGCAAGCCCATCACCATCTTGCCCAGCGTGTAGAATCCCGCCGCGGCCGGCCCGAAGAACGCCGCGAGCATCAGTACCGGCAGGCTTTGTGACGCGGCGTTGATGAAGTTTTGCGGCGCGCGGTAGAGCGGAAAGTCACGGTACCGGTGGGCCAGCTCTCGTAGCGGGGTCTCCGGGCCTTCCACTTGGGTGGTCGCGCCGGACTGATAGCGCCGGCGCGCGCCAACAAACAAAAGCGCGGCATGAAGGATGTGGCCTAGCGTGGCCAGCACGATGAGCACGGCCCCGACCGGATGCAGCCAGCCGGCCCCAGTCTTGGCACTGTTCACGATCAGCGAATGCGCGATGGCGGTGCGGGCGATTACACTGAATTCCTTCTTGCGGATCAGCCATTGGTGGGCAGTCTGCGTCCACGCGGCGAACACCATAGCGACCGGGATGAGTAGCAAATAGGCGGCAACGGATTCGGCGCCTAGCGTCGCCGTCAGCCAGTCACCACCAGACCACAACAAGCCTGCGGCGAGCAGTGCCACCGCGAAAGACAGCATGAGCGACAGCTTTGCGATACCGAGCGCGTCGCGATCCTCTCGTGGTAGCACGATGGCGATGGGATAAGCCAGCGCGGCCAGCGGCGTGGCAACCATAACCATCGCCGTGAATGTGCCCAGCAGACCGAACGCCTCCGGCCCGTAGATGCGCGTGATGAGCGGGGAGAAGGCCATGGTGACGGCCTGCGCCCCGGCTGTGCCGGAAGCCACCACGGCCACATTGCGTGCGAACCTGCTGGTCCAGGCGCGTCCAATGTAATGGAGCGGTAGGATCAGGATATTGTTCAATCGTTCCTTGAGTGCTTCAGCGCGCACCGCTGTGGCGTGGCGAGAGTTCACGATGCCCTGCTGGCGCTGTCAGTGTCGGGCGCCAGCGCCGCGGCCACGGGTTCCTGCCAGTGGCGGCCGTCGCAGCCGAGTGCCTGCCGCGTGGCGGTGCGGTCGAGCACTGAGTACGTTGGCCGCGCCGCGGGGCGCCGGTACTCGTGCTGCGGGATCGGGCGGACGCGGGGCGGATGGCGCAGCCGCCCGGCCCGGCATTCGTGCTCCCGGATCGCTACCGCGAAATCGTACCAGCTTGCCACGCCGGCGTTGGTCCAGTGGTG
>SLLK01000293.1 GCA_007134115.1 Gammaproteobacteria bacterium
CGGAGGGGATGTAGAAAATGCAAACTGGAATGAAGAAGCAGACGAAAAATTTGAGGAAATCAGAACCTATTTGATTGAAAGAATTGAAAAAACAATAAATAGTGTCTCTGACTTTGGTGTATCTGAAGTAAACGAAACCAAGAAGAACATAAATCAAGTTTGTGATCAGGTTAAAAAGTATTGGATAGATTTAAGCAACAGGTATCCAAATATTAGATTTTCGGAATTCAAAGATTATCCAAGGTATAGAGATTATGATTCAGACAAAATTAGCCGATCGGTTTATGTTCAAAGTAACAAGAGTAATGACTTTCCAGGAAAACCAAGTTGTATGACCTCTATTAGAAATGTAGAGAGTGGGGCTGAAATCAAAATTGAGAAATTAAGGTAAGCAAATGAAAAAACTGGAAATTAGAAAGACACAAGCTTTATATAACTATTCAACGGGTAGTATTGCGGATTTACCTGAAGTTTCACTAATGATATGTAGTCCGGACATTTCTAAATTCGCGTGGGGCGGTGAAGGTGACGGGTTTAATTACCAACGAAATAAAATCGAAGATGAGAGAATAGCATCTTTATTTAATGTGAAATATTTAGTTCAGCCACCAGAGCCCAACAATACAACAGATATCGGTATTAAAGCAGTTCGATTTCCAGCTACATTCTTTTGCCCTAATTGTAAGACTATTCACTATTTGGAAGAGCTAATTAAGTTGGAAGAGTATTATCTGGTTAGAGGAAATAACGAAGTAAAACACTATGATGAACTTAATAAAGGTTTGTTTTGCCCAAGCTGTTTCGAAAGTAGTAGTGGGAAACTAAAAATTAAGTTAGCACCCTCAAGATTTATCATTGCAAATGAGTATGGATTAATCGATGATTTTCCTTGGAATTGGTATTGTCATAGAGACAATGAAAAAAAGCATAATCGTAGACGTGAAGGCAATGAATCTTGTTACGATAAAAATAACAGCAATCCAGGCCGGCACTTGAGATTAGATTTTTCAGGTGGTAAAGCATCTTTAAGTGATTTGTCTGTTCGATGCACAGAGTGTGGTGCTAGAGAAAATCTTGGGGGAATATTTAATCAAGACGAAACCTTTTTGAAAAAAGGTGACAATTATCTTCAGTACACTGGTGGGAAAATGTCAGTACCTTGGAAGGGATATTCTAAAGATGATAGATACTTATTCGAGCAAGAGTTTGTAGGGAATGTTGATAATGGAGATTCAGACAGTTTCGGACAGACAGAAATCAATGAATGGAAACGCCTTTCACCTCGAACTTTGCAAAGAGGTGCTGGTAACGTGCATTTCCCTGTTACCCACAGAGCGGTAAGTTTACCTAAAAAAAGTTATAAGCTTGAAATTAGTGCAGATATCAAATTCAAGTGTAGCACTATTATAAATATGTATTCTTCAAGTCCTGATTTTGAGGGCATGAGTATTGATGAAATGATTAAGTCAATTTTAGAGAAAGATGATACACAAATAGAAAATATGTTTGATCCAGTAATAAATGATCAATTCAAGCTACAACACGTTAGACAATTTCTTTCAACTAAGCTTGACAATACTGGGGAACTATCAACTGAAGAAGAGAATCGGAAGCTAGAATATGATTGTTTTTTGAACTTTGATGATGAAGAAGCTGAACCTGATGAATGGTATAAGTCCACAGTTCTTGGAGCTGACGCATATTCTGATGTAAATTTTATAGATAAGGTCGTATTATTACACAAGTTAAAGCAGATAAATGTTTTGAGAGGATTTACACGTGTTAATCCATTAACTCTTAATGAATTGATTTTTACTGATGATGAATTTGAATTAGGAGATAATGCTAAACTACAAAAGGAGTACAATAGAATACGTGATGTCCGAAAATGGCCTAAAACTGAATGGTTACCTGCAAATATTGTAAAGGGCGAAGGTGTTTTTTTAACGATAAAAAATCAATTGATAGAAAATTGGATAAAAGCAAACCCTGGCATTGTTCAGAGGATTGATAAAATCAAGAGCAACTATATTAAAAATCTTCAAAAGTTCAATTCCAATTTTTATGCGAATGATGTCGATTTTATATCAGTAAGGTATGTTTTACTTCATACGCTTTCCCACATTATGATAGATCAGATTGCCCAGTATAGTGGTTATAATGCAGCTTCTTTATCTGAAATTATTTATACGAATCATGACGGTGGAGATGGAGCCGACCCTATGAATGGAATTCTTATTTACACTTCAAGTTCTGATGCAGAGGGGACTTTGGGAGGATTAGTCAATCATGGGCAACCAGGTAAACTTGAAGATCTCATAAGAAACGGACTTGAGAGAGCGAAATGGTGTTCATCAGATCCACTATGTATTGAAATGGAAGGTGGTCAGGGTTTTATGGGGGTAAATCTAGCAGCTTGTCATTCATGCTGCATGCTGCCTGAAAGTTGTTGTGAAAACATGAACCGGTTCTTAGACAGAGCTCTCTTAGTCGGCACTATCAATAAGCCAGAGTTAGGATTTATAAATTATTGTAAC
>SLLK01000306.1 GCA_007134115.1 Gammaproteobacteria bacterium
ACAGACTCCGGCAGCGGGGTGATCCTCCGCTGTCCGGTTCGCAACAAAATGGTCAGGGGAAAAATCAATGAGTTATCAGCATGTCGTCTTGCCTGAACAGGGCCGGAAACTTTCCGTCAGTGATGATGGCCGGTTGCAGGTGCCGGATAACCCGGTGCTGGGTTTTGTTGAAGGCGATGGTATAGGGCCGGATATCACCCGTGCCTGCATGCGCGTATGGGATGCCGCCGTGGCCAAAGCCTACGGCGGCAAGCGCCGCATTCACTGGTGCGAACTATACATGGGAGAGAAGGCGGCCGGGCTTTATGACGGCGATTATTTTCCGGCGGAGACGCTGGCGGCCATGCAGGATCTGCTGGTAGCCATCAAGGGCCCCCTGACGACACCGGTGGGCGAGGGCTTTCGCTCGCTGAACGTGTCGCTGCGCCAGAAGCTCGATCTGTACGCGTGTGTGCGCCCGGTACGTCACTATGAGGGCGTGCCGTCGCCCATGAAAGCGCCGCAGAAAGTGGATGTGGTGATTTTCCGCGAGAACACCGAGGACGTTTATGCCGGCATCGAGTTTGCCAGCGGCTCGGAGCAGAACGGCCAGTTGAGCGGATTCCTGCGTGACACCCTGGGCGCGAATTTCTTTGACGATGCCGGGCTGGGTGTGAAGCCGATCAGTCCCTTCGCTTCCAAGCGCCTGGTGCGCAAGGCCATTGAGTATGCCATTGAGCACAACCGCGAAAGCGTGACTCTGGTGCACAAGGGCAACATCATGAAGTATACCGAGGGCGCTTTCCGCACCTGGGGCTATGAACTGGCCCGCGAAGAGTTTCCCGAACAGACCATCACCGAGGATGAGCTGTACGCGCATCACGGCGGCAAGGTGCCCGAGGGCAAGATCGTTATCAAGGACCGCATCGCAGATATCATTTTCCAGTTGATGCTGTTGCGCCCCGAGGAATTTGATGTGATCGCCACCATGAATCTCAACGGCGATTATCTGTCGGATGCCATCGCCGCCCAGGTGGGCGGTATCGGTATCGCGCCCGGCGCCAATATCGGCGACAACGTGGCGGTCTTCGAAGCCACGCATGGCACCGCGCCCAAGTACGCCGGACAGGACAAGGTGAACCCCGGCTCGCTGATGCTCAGCGGCGTGGACATGCTCGAGTACATTGGCTGGAAAGAGGCGGCGGACCTGATCCGGCTGGCTTACCCGGATGTGGTCAAGGCGGGCATTGTGACCTATGACTTTGCGCGCCAGATGGAGGGCGCGACCGAGGTTAGTACCAGCGGGTTTGGCGATGCCCTGATCGAGCGCATCAACAATACCCTGGACCTCGATGAGGTGGCCCGGCAGCGCGCCGAGCGCCGGCGACGGCAGAAGGAAGAACGCCGCGAGCGCGAACAGCGGCGTATTGAGGCGCCGGAAGAGGAAATGGTCGCCAGTGGCCGCAAGCCCACCACGGTGGGCCATATCATGAAGCGCAGCCTGATCACGGTGACCGCTGATACCACGGTGGATCAGGCGATGAAGCTGATGCGCGAACAGGGGGTCAGCAGTCTGTTAATGGAGCCGGGTGAAGACGGCGAATGGGGCATCATGACGCATCACGACGTGCTGTCGCGGGTGGTACGGGGCAATCGCACCTCGGCCGAGGCCACCGTGGGTGATATTGCGACCCGGCCGGTGATCCGGGTCAGCTCGGACGCCTCCCTCAGCGATTGCGTGGAGGTGATGATGAAGCATTCCATTCGTCGCTTGCTGGTGGAGCGTGACGGCGAGGTGGTCGGCATTGCCAGCGAGACCGATCTGGCCACAGCCGTGGAACAGTTCGGCTGGGTCAGGGCTGAATAGCACGGGAGACTGGATCATGGGTGTTGTGTCGATCGTGTTGTTGCTCAGCAGCGCCGCGCTGTTCGGCGCCATGTTGCTGTTCACGTTGATCGTGGCGCCGCTGGTGCATTCACGTCTGCCGGCGGCCGAGGCCAGCCAGTTTCTGCGTGCTGTGTTTCCGCGTTACTACCTGTTCAATGGCCTGCTGGCGCTGGTGGCTACACTGGTGGCGTGGCAGTACAGCCTGTTTCTGTTCACGCTGGCCCTGCTGGTGCTGGCCGGTTTCGTGGTGGCCGGGGGCTATCTGCTGCCGGCCATCAACCGGGCCCGCGAACGCCGTGCACAGGGCGAGGAGGCCGCGCAGCGGTTTGCCACGCTGCATCGCGCCAGCGTGGTCGTCAATCTGGCCCAGTTGTTGTTGCTTGCGCTGATCCTGGTGCGGCTGAGCAGTGCCTGAAGTCGCCGTGGTCGGCGCCGGACTGGCCGGGCTGGCCTGTGCCGCGCAACTGCGTGCTGCCGGCGTGGCGTGCACCGTGTTTGAGAAAAGCCGTGGTCGGGGCGGTCGCCTGGCTACGCGTCGTGATTCCGCGCTGTGGTTTGACCACGGGGCGCAGTACTTTACGGCGCGTGACCCGGCATTTGCTGATGCGGTGGCGCAATGGTGCGCCGACGGCGCGGCCGCTCAATGGCAGCCGGCCCTGGTCAGTGTC
>SLLK01000137.1 GCA_007134115.1 Gammaproteobacteria bacterium
AGGTCCCGGAGAAGATCATCATCCGCTTCTTGGTGACGACTTCCATCGCACATCCCGACGGTGTCCGGGCAGGGGCCGAGACCGTAGCGTCCACCCCTGCACCCCGCACCATCGGGGACCGCCCCGTGCCGGCGCTACCGCGTTCGCCGCACGCCCGTCGTCCGGGCGCGCACGGTCCGCGCCGATGCCACCACCGAACGCGTGGGTGTGCCCGTCGCGCTACCGGTCTCAGCGCCGACCGCGTGCCCACCCGTCCTTGTTGGTCTGACGGGCGCGTCCGATCGCCAGCGCCTCGGCCGGCACGTCATCGGTCAGCGTCGAACCGGCGGCGGTGTACGCCCCGGCCCCGATCGTGATCGGCGCGACCAACATCGTGTCGCATCCGACGAACGCGCCATCCTCGACGGTCGTGTGGTGCTTGTCCTTGCCGTCGAAGTTCACGGTGATGACCCCGCAGGCGAGGTTGACCTTCTCGCCAACGGTCGCGTCCCCGATGTAGGCGAGGTGGGGCACCTTGCTGCCTCGGCCGATCTCCGCGTTCTTGGTCTCGACGTAGGCGCCGACCTTGGTTCCGGGAGCCAGACGCGTCCCCGTTCGCAGGTGAGCGAAGGGGCCGACGGTTGCCCCATCGCCGATGATCGCGTCATCGCCGCGACTGGAGTGCACCGTCGCATCATCCCCCACCTCGCAGGCCGTGAGGTGGGTGTTGGGGCCGACGCTGGCCCGTTCACCGACCCGCGTCCCCCGCTCGAGGATCGTTCCCGGGAGCAGGACCGTGTCCCGCCCCACCTCGACATCGACGTCGAGGTAGGTGGTGGCCGGATCGATGACGGTGACGCCGACCTCGCGCATCAGGCGGTTCAGGTGCCGTCGCCGGAGCTGCACCGCAGCCTCGGCGAGCTGCGCACGATCGTTGACGCCGGCGACGATCGACTCCGCGACCACGACCGGGACGACGAGGTGGTCGCCCCCGCGCAGGATCGCGACCACGTCGGTGAGGTAGAGCTCGCCCTGCGCGTTGTCGTGCCCCAGCGACTCGAGCGCACCGGCGAGCAGCTGCCGATCCACCAGGTACATCCCGGCGTTCGCCTCGCGGATCGCCAGCTCCGCGTCGTTGGCGTCGCGCTGCTCGACGATGCGGTCGACCCCGCCGTCGTCACCGCGTACCACCCGCCCGTATCCCGTCGGGTCGTCCAGCTCGAAGGTGAGCATCGCGGCCGCGGCATCCTGGGTCGCGGTGAACAACTCGGCCAGCGCCTCGCTGGTCAGCAGTGGGGTGTCGCCGGGCAGGACGAGCACCCGACGGATCCCGTCAGCCAGCGCCGGCATCGCCTGCTGGACGGCGTGCCCGGTCCCGAGCTGCTCCTGCTGGGTCACCGTCACCAGACCCGTGAACCCCGCTGCCTCGACGTCGGCGGTGACCTCGTCGGCCTGATGCCCGACCACGACCACGACCTGGCCGATCTGCAGGGGCCGCACGGCCTCCAGCACGTGCCCGACCAGGCTGCGCCCCGCTGCTTGGTGCAGGACCTTGGCCGTGTCGGAACGGAACCTGGTGCCCTGGCCCGCAGCCAGGATCACGACGGCGACATCATCGGCAGGAGTGCTGGTCACGGTGGCACCTCGAGGTCGGTGAGGCGCCACCGTAGACGCGCAGCCAGCGAGCGCGGGACCGTCCGTGCGTCAGCGGTACGCGCGGTTGACGGCGCTGACGATCGCCTTGAGGGAGGCGGTGACGATGTTCGGGTCGATCCCGACACCCCACAGGGTGCGCTCGTCGATCTCGCACTCGATGTAGGCGGCGGCGGTGGCGTCACGCCCCGACGACAGCGCGTGCTCGGCGTAGTCCAACACACGCACCTCGATCCCGTGCGAGCTGAGCGCGTCCGCGAAGCCCGCGATCGGTCCGTTGCCGGAACCCGACAGCGTCAGGCGTTCACCGGTGTCGATGACCTCTGCGGTGAGGTGGTCGGCGCCGTCGACCTGGGTCTCGTGCCGACTGGCGAGCAGCTGGATACGACCCCAGTCGCCGGACGGTGACGGCAGGTACTCGTCGGCGAAGATGTCCCACATCACGGCGGGCGTGACCTCACCCCCGCCGGAGTCGGTGCGAGCCTGGACGACGTGGCTGAACTCGATCTGCAGACGTCGAGGGAGATCGAGTTGGTGTTCCTGCTTCATGATGTAGGAGATGCCGCCCTTGCCGGACTGCGAGTTGACGCGGATGACCGCCTCGTAGGTCCGTCCGACGTCCTTGGGGTCGATGGGCAGGTAAGGGACATCCCAGGTGGCATCAGCCAGCGCGATCCCTGCTTCCTCGGCGTCGCGCTCCATCGCCTCCAAGCCCTTCTTGATCGCATCCTGGTGACTGCCGGAGAAGGCGGTGTAGACCAGGTCGCCGCCCCAGGGGTGGCGTTCGTGGACCGGGAGCTGGTTGCAGTGCTCGACTGTGCGCTTGACGCCGTCGAGGTCGGACAGGTCGATCATCGGGTCGATCCCCTGGCTGAACAGGTTCATGCCGAGGGTGACCAG
>SLLK01000046.1 GCA_007134115.1 Gammaproteobacteria bacterium
CCTCAATGGCATCGTCCAGGAAGCGATCCAGCAGCACCGGAGATTCATTGGAAACCAGCACCGCATCACGCATGTAGCGGCCGAGGTCGCTCTGATCGTAGACGATCTCCATGGCCCGACCGCCCAACACATAGGAGGGGCGCACGACCAGCGGGAAACCCAGCTCCTGCGCCAGCTCAAGCGCCTGTTCTTCGCTGCGCGCAGTGCAATTGGGCGGTTGACGCATACCCAGCTTGTGAATCATGCCCTGGAAGCGCTCACGATCCTCGGCCAGATCGATGGAATCCGGCGACGTCCCGATAATGGGCACGCCCGCCGCCTCCAGCGCCCTGCAAAGCTTCAGCGGCGTCTGCCCGCCATACTGCACGATCACGCCGAACGGCCGCTCGCGCTCAGCCACCTCCAGCACGTCTTCCAGCGTGAGCGGCTCGAAGTACAGCCGGTCGGAGGTATCGTAATCGGTCGATACGGTCTCCGGGTTACAGTTGACCATGATGGTCTCGTAACCATCCTCACGCAGCGCCAGTGCCGCATGCACACAACAGTAATCGAACTCTATACCCTGGCCGATACGGTTGGGCCCGCCGCCCAGGATCATGATCTTGCGGCGATCAGTCGGCTCGGCCTCGCACTCTTCATCGTAGCTGGAGTACAGGTAAGCGGTACTGGTAGCGAACTCCGCAGCACAGGTATCCACGCGCTTGAACACCGGCCGCACGCCCAGTTCATGGCGTCGTGCACGCACTTCCGCCTCGCTGGCACCCAGCAGACGGGCCATGCGACTGTCAGCAAAACCCTTGCGCTTGAGCGCGCGCATCCGTGGCTCATCAAGGGCCGCCATGCCACCGGCGCGCAGCTGTTCTTCCTCGCGCACCAGGTCCTCGAGCTGCACCAGGAACCAGGGGTCCACCGCGGTCAATGCAAACACGTCGGCGATGCTGAAACCGGCACGAAACGCATCCCCGATGTAGAACAAGCGCCGCGCCCGCGGCAAGGTCAGCTCCTGCCGAATGCGCGCTGCCGCCTCTTCGCTTTGATACTCATCGAGCACCGGATTGAGTCCGTCGGCGCCGGTTTCCAGGCCACGCAGGGCCTTTTGCAGGGATTCCTGGAAGTTACGGCCAATGGCCATGACTTCGCCCACCGATTTCATCTGCGTGGTCAGGTGGTCGTCGGCCTGCGGGAACTTCTCGAAGGTAAAGCGCGGAATCTTGGTGACCACATAGTCGATGGTGGGCTCGAAGGAGGCCGGCGTAGCGCCACCGGTGATATCGTTGCTCAACTCATCCAGCGTATAGCCCACCGCCAGCTTGGCCGCCACCCGGGCAATGGGAAAGCCGGTGGCCTTGGAGGCCAGCGCCGAGGAGCGAGATACACGCGGGTTCATCTCGATGACGACCAGCCGCCCGTCTTCGGGATTCACGGCAAACTGCACATTGGAGCCGCCCGTATCCACACCGATCTTGCGCAACACCGCTATGGAGGCGTTGCGCATGATCTGGTATTCCTTGTCGGTCAGTGTCTGCGCCGGCGCCACGGTGATGGAATCCCCGGTATGCACGCCCATGGGATCCACATTTTCGATGGCACAGATAATGATGCAGTTGTCCGCATGGTCGCGGACCACTTCCATTTCAAACTCTTTCCAGCCGAGCACCGACTCTTCCAGCAACAGCTCGTTGATGGGCGAGAGATCCAGACCGTTCTCCACGATCTCCACAAACTCTTCGCGGTTATAGGCGATGCCACCGCCGCTGCCGCCCAGCGTGAATGACGGGCGGATGATGGTCGGAAAACCGATGCGCTTTTGTACCTCCAGCGCCTCTTCCATGCTGTGGGCAATTTCAGCGCGCGGTGTTTCCAGCCCTATATCGCCCATCGCCACGCGGAAGTGCTCGCGGTCCTCGGCCATGTCAATGGCCTCCGGGCTGGCGCCGATCATCTCGACGCCATATTTGGCCAGCACACCCTCGCGATTGAGATCCAGCGCACAGTTGAGCGCCGTCTGCCCGCCCATGGTCGGCAACAGCGCGTCCGGGCGTTCCTTTTCGATGATCGCCTCCACCGTGCGCCAGTGAATGGGCTCAATGTAGATCGCGTCCGCCATCTCCGGGTCGGTCATGATAGTGGCCGGATTGGAATTGACCAGAATGACGCGGTAACCCTCTTCGCGCAGTGCCTTGCACGCCTGGGCGCCGGAATAGTCAAACTCGCAAGCCTGCCCGATCACAATGGGGCCGGCCCCGATCAGCAGAATGCTCTGTATATCGGTACGTTTGGGCATATCAGCGCGTGGTCCCCTGGTGGCCCTGTCGCCGGGCCTGCATCAACTCAATGAAATGCCCGAATAACGGGCGCATGTCGTGCGGACCGGGGCTGGCCTCAGGGTGCCCCTGAAAACTGAATGCCGGCCGGTCACGGTACTCGATGCCCTGCAGCGAACCATCGAACAACGAGCGGTGGGTGGGCCGCACATGTTCCGGCAGGGTCTGTTCGTCCACGGCAAAGCCGTGGTTCTGGCTACTGATCATCACCTTGCCGGTGGCCAGATCCTGTACCGGATGATTGGCGCCGTGATGACCGAATTTCATTTTCAGGGTGCGCGCGCCGCTGGCCAGCCCGAGCAACTGATGGCCCAGACAGATACCGAAAGTCGGCATGTCAGCGGCCACCACCTCGCGAATGGCTTCGATGGCATAGTCGCAGGGTTCAGGATCCCCCGGCCCATTGGACAGGAATACACCGTCAGGCGCCATCGCCAGCACTTCGGCGGCCGGCGTGCGGGCGGGCACCACATGCACGTCGCAGCCGAAGTCATACAGCAGGCGCAGAATATTGCGCTTGACGCCGAAGTCCCAGGCCACCACCCGATAAGGTCGGGCGGGTCTTTCCGGGGCTGCTTCATCACCCAGGCGCCAGCTGCCGGTGTTCCAGTCGTAGGCGTGTTCGGTAGAGGCCGCGCTGGCCAGATCCATGCCCTTGATGCCGGCAAAGGCGCGCGCCGCCTCGAGTGCGGCCTGCTCATCCACCTTGCCGGCCATCACACACCCGTTCTGGGCACCCTTGTCACGCAGTATACGGGTCAGGCGACGGGTATCGATGCCGGCAATGGCGACGACACCCTGTGCCTCCAGGTAGGCTGGCAATGCCTGCTGATCGCGCCAGTTACTGGGTGCGATGGGCACTTCGCGAATAATCAGGCCAGCGCATTGCACCGCATCGGATTCGGCGTCATCGGGATTGGTCCCGACATTGCCTATGTGCGGGCACGTCAGGGTCACCATCTGTCCCCGGTAGGAAGGGTCGGTGACAATCTCCTGGTAACCGGTCATGGCGGTATTGAATACCACCTCGCCCACAGCCTGGCCGGCCACGCCGACCGCTACACCATGGAATACGCTGCCGTCTTCCAGAGCCAACAAGGCGGGTGTATTCAAGCGTCGCTCCTCCCGGTACCAAGAACAGATTTATACAGTCGCTGTTCAAAACAGCGCTCTTGCGGGCTGCCTGGCCCTGATCGGCAACCTTCAACCGGCGATGGACACACGAAGCGGGAGGCGCCCATGAGAGTCAGGCTGCCTCCCGCCGCATTGCGTGCGCGCCGCCCGCGCAGCTTGCGGGCGCGGCAAAACGCAGGGCCCGCGGCGAGCGCGGTTGGCCCCGTCCTGATCCGGTCGAGTGCTGAGGCGCAATTCTACTGTATGCGACGGGAAGGTGTCCACGTGCGAATGCGTCGCAAGCAGTCACGCACGGCTGTTCAAATGGGGCAGGCGCAACCGTCGCCGGTCAGCGCCCGTAGTCAGCCTCATCCACCTCGAAGTACAGATGATAGTGACGCGCGCAGCCGGGATTGAAGGCGGCACCACAGGCGGGACATGTCGAATCGCAGGCGAGATACTCGTCGATGCGCAGTGAGTGGCCGCAAGCACCGCACAGTACGGCTTTGACATCGCGCCGGCCTTGCGGCCACACCGCCGGCACATGGTCGGCAAGGGCCTGGTGGCAATCGAAACAACAAAACCACTGGTCGCAACAGGCGAAACGCAGGGCAATCACATCGTTGTCGCCGTGCCAGTGCCGGCACCGTGTGCACGGATCAACGTCGACCCCGTAGACCGTCACCCCACCGACTTCGCGCTGCTGCCCGGTCATGCCCTCGACCCTCGCATATCAATCCGCCGGGGCGGCAGACGCCGGATAGAGCCAGCGCCGGAGCAGGCCCTCACGTGGCGAGAACACCAGCGCCAGAGCAAACAGACCACTGGCCACCAGCACAATAGTCCCGCCGGAAGCCACATTGAAGTGGAATGACAGATACAGGCCAACCACCGCGGACAACATACCGATCAAGGCGCCCAGCGCAATCATGTGCGCCAGGCGATTCACCAGCAGATAGGCGGTGGCCCCGGGAGTGACCAGCATCGCCACCACCAGCACGATGCCAACGGTCTCCAGGCTGGCGACAATGGTCAGGGTGAGCAGCAGAATCAGGCCGTAGTGCAACACCGTGGTATTGAGCCCCAGCGTGCGTGCCTGTACCGCATCAAAGGTGTAGAGGAAAAGTTCCTTGTAGAACAGCAACACCGCCACCACGGCAATCAATCCGGCCACCAGCGTCAACATCAGTGTGCCCTCGCTCACCCCCAGCACGTTACCGAACAGAATATGCATGAGGTGGGTGGAGGTTTCGATCTGGCTGATAATCACGATACCCAGGGCAAAAGCGGCAGTGAACATCAACCCCATCGCGGCATCGGACTTGATGCGGGTATTGTGCTCGATGAAGCCTATGCCTACCGAGGTCAGCGCCCCGGTCACGAAGGCGCCGATGAAAAACGGCCAGCCCAGCAGGTAAGCAATGGCCACGCCGGGTAACACCGCATGCGAGATGGCGTCACCCAGCAAGGACCAGCGCTTCAGAATCACGTAACTGGACAGCATGCCGCAGATCCCCCCCACCACCAGCGACGTGAGCAGGGCGCGTTGCATAAAACCATACTGGAAGGGCTCAGCCAGCGACTCCGGCAGCAAATTGACCAGCACCATCAGCGCCGCCACCAGCGCATCCACCACCACCAGACCCAATTGATACAACCATTCCATAGGTTTGGCTCAACTTCCCGTTATGCCGACTGCTTCGGGGCCCGGCACCCACGGCGCAGTGGCTGTGCGCGCCAGCATTTCATCGGTCAACATTTCGTCCCTGTCGCCGCTGGCGATGACGGAGCGATTGAGCAGGATCACGTGATCGGCATGGGTACGCGCACTGATCAAATCGTGCGTGACGTTGACAATGGTGCGTCCCTCGTCCCGCGCCTTGTGCAACACCTGCATGATCAGCGCCTCGCTGGCCCGGTCCACCCCCGACAGGGGCTCGTCGAGCAATAACAGCGGCGCATCCTGGGCCAGCGCGCGGGCCAGCAAAGCGCGCTTTTTCTGTCCGCCGGACAGGGCCCCGATGGCACGCTGGGCATAACCGCTCATGGCTACCGCCCGCAGCGCGTCCAGCGCCGCCTGGCGATGCTCCGCCGGGGCCAGCGAAGGGGGCAGAAAACGGCGCCAGCCGCCCACCGCGCGCATCCGCCCAAAGCGGGCCGACATCACAACGTCCTGCACCGAAACCGGAAAATCCCAGTCGATCTGTTCGTGCTGTGGCATATAGGCAATGCCGCCCCGGGCACGAGCGCGCTCGGGCGTATCGCCGAGGATGCGCACCTCGCCACCCAGCGGCGCCAGAATGCCGACAAGAATCTTGAATAACGTTGACTTGCCGGCACCGTTGGGACCCACCACGGTCACCATTTGGCCGGCGGGAATATCCAGGCTGACACGCGAGAGCACGGGCGCGCCCCCGTACCCGGCGACCAGATTGCGCACCGATACGGCGACCGGCTGGCCGTTCGCAGACGCGGTGTCACGGTGATGACGGCGCTCAGTCCCCATCGCTGCCCGCCCCCAGTGCATGCACAATCAACTCGACGTTGTAGCGCAGCATGTCCATGTAGTCCTCGGCGCCGCTGCCTGCGGGACCCACGGAGTCCACGTACAGCGGCCCGGCCACGGCCACGTTGGCATCTGCGGCGATACTGCGCACATAACGGTCACTGATGGTGCTCTCCCAGAATACGGCGGCCGGTTGCCGCTCACGGATGACGTCGGTGATGCGCATGATCTGCCGCGGACTGCCCTCCACCTCCGCATTGGTGCCCCAGATACCGTCATGGAAAAAATCATAGGCGTGGGCGAAATAGATGAAGGCCGCCTCACTGGTGATCAGCGTACGCTGCGCCGGCGCCAGCACCGCCAGACGCTGCCCGAGTTCTTCATGCAGGTTGTGCAATTCCGTCGCATATAACTCGGCATTGTGGTGGTAGTCCTCCGCATGCGCTGGATCCAGCGCCGCCATATCACTGGCAATCACCTGCACAAAAGCGGCCACTGCGCGCGGGTCCATCCACAAATGGGGATCGGGATCGCCGGCATACTCGCCGGTCACAATAGGTTGCAACGGGTAATCACTGCGTTCGGCCAGCGCCACCAGCGACACATGCTCGCCCACCACGGCCCGCACCTGGTGCATCCACTGCTCAAGCCCGAGGCCGTTATAGAAGACGATATCGGCAGACTCGACATTGACGAAGTCGCGCGGGCGCAGTTCCCACTCATGAACTTCCGCACCCACCGGCGTCAGAGTATGGACTTCGGCATGCTCACCAACCACCGCGCGCACCCAGTCGGCAACCAGCGTGAAACTGGTCACCACCACGGGTTTCTGGTCCGCCGCCGGGGCCGCGGGCATACCGTTATCGCGGTCCGCGAAAAGCACCAGCGCCAGCGCAACCGTCAGCACACCGGCGGCCAGCCAGCCCCACCAGCGCTTGAGCCAGGTTCCAGACATCCTCTGCCAACGCTCCTTGCAAACAGGATTTAGACTCAGTCCAAATGAGTGTAGCGGAAGATGGCAACGGCTGGGAAGTGCACGACACGATCGCCCTGCCGCGAGGCGTCCGCCGCCTGAATCCACATCCTTTCAGGGCGCGGTGCGCAGCTCCATCTCTTCCAGCCTGAGCAGTGCCTGTGCGCGGTGATCACCGCACATATCGGGGTTCGCCTGCAGCGCACCGCACACGGCCGGACGGCGCGGGTCATCGAACAGCGCGCACCGGCCATCTTCAGTCAGCTGCACACAGGGGACGCCGGCCGGCTTGCCCCGGGGCATGCCGGGTATGGGCGAAGAAATGGAAGGCGCTACACAACAGGCGCCGCACCCCGGCCGACACTGCATCAGCCGGACACCTGCAACTGCTGCAAGCGCGCGACGAATGCCTCCGGCGGCTGCGCACCCATCAACGGATGGCGGCCACCGAACAGGTAGAACGGGACACCACCGACGCCCAGCTCGCGCGCCTCGGCATCCTCGTCGCGCACTATCTGCACGGCTTCATCACTGTCCAGAAACCGTCGGGTCTGCGTTGCGTCCAGCCCCACAGCGCCCGCGATAGCGCACAGCGTGTCGCGATCACCGATGTCCTTTCCGCGCATGAAATACGCCTCAAACAACGCCTCGACCATGTCGTTCTGGCAATCCATTTGCCCGGCCAGCCAGATCAGCCGGTGCGAATCCAGCGTATTGGGACTTCGTTCAATACGTTCAAACGCCATAGGCACTCCGGCGGCGCGCGCCGCCTCCGCCACCCGGTCAAAAATATGCAAACCGGCATCAGGCCCGAACTTCAACCGCAGCCAGGCATCCCGTTCCATGCCGCCGGGCGGCATATCCGGCGCAAGCTGGAAGGCATGCCAGCGCAGCGTCGCCTCGCCGCTCCAGGTGCCCAGTGCAAGTTCGAGATTGCGCTTGCCGATGAGGCACCAGGGACAGACGGTGTCGGAATAGATGTCGATAATCATGCGTGCGATGGACACCCGTAGTGACAGGCAGGTCACATCCGATCACAACACACCGGGCCGGGAATGAAAAGGTACGCCGTCACCCCCGGCGGCGCCGGCGCCATGCATCCAGCGCCAGCCCCACAAAAGCCAGATAGATCATGCTCAATGCCAGCCATGGATAACGGCTGAAAAAACTGCCGCCGACACTGGTCGAATAAGGCATATCGGCGGAAAAAGTACCCCTGACAAATGCCTCCGTACGCATCACTATGCGGCCGTCGGGTCTGGCTACCACGGACGGCCCGTTATTGATTGCGTGCACCATGGGCACCCGATTCTCGACCGCGCGCAACAGGGACTGGCGCATGTGGATAAAAGGCTGGCGCGTCTCGCCAAACCAGTTATTCATGGACTGGAACACCAGTATGCGTCCGGCGCCGTCGGCGCCGAACCCTCTGGCGATGAACACCGGGAACGCGCTTTCATAGCAGATGCGCGGCACCAGCACCATGTCACCCACCGCCACGCTGCTCAACTCGGTACCGGGCGTAATCTCGCGCAGGAAATCACCAAAATAATGCGCCACAACACGTCGCACCGGTCCGATCTGGCTAAGCACCGGCACATACTCGCCAAAGGCCACGCGCTTGATCTTGCGGTATACACCGGCCAGTTCGCCGTCGGCATCCAGCACCGCCGCAGTGTTGTAATCGCGGTCACCGCCTTCGCTGGTCTCGCGTTCCAGATCGTGGAACAACAGGGGCACGCCCATGGCGGCCACCTGCCGCGCATAAGCTGAACGCACCCCGGATTGACGGAAATAACCCTTGAAGCGCGACTCCGGCCAGACCACCAGGTCGGCCCCGTCGCGCCCCAGCGCACGACTCATCTCCATTTCCGGCGGGTGGGTGCGGCTGTAGCCACGCGGCGGCGGGGGTATGTTGATGGTCGCCCGGTCATCCGGCTGCACGATGCCTATGCGCTGGGTCGGCCAGTCATCTATCTCGTCGCTCCACCAGGCTGCGGCGAGCGCGCCGTAGGTAAACCAGACGCCCACGACAATGCCTGCAGCCGGCATGACGTAACGCCTCTCCGGCATACTCAAGCCACCGGCCAGCAAGCGATAGAGCAATGCGTTGACCAGCACGATGATGAAATCCATGCCGTGCGCGCCGATCAGATCGACCCCCTGGATGGCGACCAGGAACGCACTCTGACTCTCTGCCAGGCGGGCATGGAACATCAGGGGAAACAGCGAATAGACGGCCACGAACACCACCGGCAGCAACACCACTGTAGATACCGGCGTATGGCGCCGCAGCCATTGAAAGGCCACCGCCATCAAAGCAAAGACCTGCGCTGCGTAAAGCCAGTACAGGGCCGCTGCCAGCACATTCCAGGGCGCCTGGTAGCCACGAAAGATGGTAAAGAAATCGGCCATCCAGGCGCTGACCAGCGCCCATGCTGTCACACCGCACAGCGTCCCCAGCAACCAGGCCTGCCACAGCGTGCGGCCGCGCAGGGCAAACAGCAGCGGCACCAGGGCGACCCAGGCGGTAATAAACAGACGTGGCTCTACGAACGGCGCGTACAGCAACAACCCGGAAAGCGCCGCCAGCGCAGCGGGCTTGAGGACCGCCAACGAGGGTCCGTTCGGCAACCGAAATTTCATCCCCCGGCCTCCCTGGCTTACTTCAGCTCTATATCTGCGTCCGCACGTAACTCGTCAATCCACGCGCGGATACGTTCTTCAATCAAGTCGTCGCGTAACCAGTCACGCGCTTCCTCCAGCGAAGGCTTGTGCATAGCCCTGACATCCTGCAGTTCGATAACGTGCCAGCCGTGACCAGAATCCACGGGCCGGGCGGTATATGCGCCCTTGTCGAGAGCACTGACCGCATCCGCCATAGCTTCGGCCATCTGATTCAGCATCAACCAGCCCAGACTACCGTCGCGGGCCGCTTCCTCATCCTGCGAGTGACGCCGGGCCAGACGCGCAAAACTGGCGCCGTCGTCCAGACGGGCAATCAATGCCTCGGCCTTTTTACGCTCGTCCACCAGAATATGCCGTATACGATACTGACGATCAGGCTCAAGCTGCTCATAGCGCTCCAGCACCTCTTCCTCGGTGACTTCAATGCCTGCCGCATAATCCTGGATCAGTCGTTGCCCGATCAGGGTCTTGTACTGCAACTCGATTTCGGCCTGCAGCTCGCGCTGCTCAAGCATACCCCGGCGAC
>SLLK01000216.1 GCA_007134115.1 Gammaproteobacteria bacterium
TGATGACGGCAAACGCGCCGGCCGACATGATGGCGTAGACGATGGCGTAGAACATGGCCGCCGCGTAGCCTTCCGGCGTGCCGGCGATAAACCCCATCACCAGAAAGCCGATATGGCCGATCGTCGAATAGGCCAGCATGCGCTTGATGTTGGTCTGCGCGATGGCGACCACCGAACCCACCACCAGCGAGAGCACCGACATCACCACGAACAAATCGCGCCAGTCGGTATGCATCTCACCCATACCCTCGACCAGCAGACGGAAGACCAGGGCAAAAGCAGCGATCTTGGGCGCCGAGCCGATGAGCAGGGTCACCGGCGTGGAGGCGCCGTGATACACGTCAGGCACCCACATGTGGAACGGTACCGCGCCCAGCTTGAAGGCAAGGCCGGCGACGATGAAGGTCAACGCCAGCACCAGCGGCAGGTTTCGCGCCCCCTCGGCAGCCATGAACTCGGCAATACCCGCCAGTTCCAGGGTGCCGGTCACACCGTAGACAATGGACATGCCGTAAAGCAGCAGGCCCGACGCGATGGCGCCCAACACGAAGTACTTCATGGCCGATTCCGCCGCCACGGCGGAGTCCCGGTTCAGGGCCACCAGCGCGTACAGCGACAACGACATCAGCTCCAGGCCCAGATACAGGGTCAGCAGGTGCGGCGCGGAAATAATGACCAGCATGCCCAGGATACTGAACAGGGTCAGGGTGTAGAACTCGCCACGATGCAGCCCCTGCGCGGCCAGATAGTGGCGTGAATACACGAGCACCACGGCGCCGGCGGCGAGTACCGCCAGCTTGAGCAGCACCGCCAGCGGGTCGAGCACGAAAGTGTTGCTGAAGGTGAACACGCCGTCGCCCACGTCCAGCGACAACAGACACACCGCGGTGCCGGCCAGCGCCACAAGCGACAGCAGCCACGTGAAATGGCGCTGGCGATCGGTGAAAAACAGATCGGCCAGCAGCACCACACAGGTGGCACCGAGCAGGAACATCTCCGGCAGCGCCGGGAGGAAATCCGGTGTTGTAAAGCTCATGGTCGGTTGCGTTTCCTTGAGTCAGTCAGGCGCCGGCTCACAGCTTGCCCTCGAATACGTGCACCAGCAGTTCAGCCACCGAAACACTCATCATGTCCACCAGCGGCGCCGGCCACACCCCGAGCAGGAGTACAAAGAAGGCCAGCACACCGAGAATCACGAACTCGCGTGGCGTCACATCCTTGAGCGCCGCCACCTGATCATTCGCGACCTCGCCATACAGCACCCGCTTGACCAGCCACAGCGTATACGCTGCACCGAGCACCAGCGTGGTGGCGGCGAGGAAGGCGATCCAGAAATCGGCGCGGAAGCTGGCCAGAATCACCATGAATTCGCCGACAAAACCGGAGGTCCCCGGCAGACCGGCGTTGGCCATGGCAAACAGCACCATCAGCGCCGCGAATACCGGCATGGTATTGGCCACCCCGCCATAGGCGCCAATTTCACGACTGTGCACCCGGTCGTAGAGCACGCCAACGCAGAAGAACAGCGCCGCCGAGACAAAGCCGTGCGACACCATCTGCACCATCCCGCCCTCGACCGCCATGCGCGCACCCTCGGTGCTGCCGGTACTGGACAGAATCATGAACGGAATGAAAAAGCCCAGAGTGGCGAAACCCATGTGCGCAATGGACGAGTAGGCAATCAGCTTTTTCATGTCGCTCTGGGCCAGCGCCACAAAGCCGATATACACGATGGCCACCAGCGACAGCCCCACCATCAGCCAGTCCAGCGCCATTGCCGCATCCGGCGTCACCGGCAGACTTAAACGCACAAACCCGTAGCCGCCCAGCTTGAGCATGATCGCCGCCAGAATCACCGAACCCCCGGTGGGCGCCTCGACGTGGGCGTCGGGCAACCAGGTATGCACCGGCCACATAGGGATCTTCACCGCAAAGGCGGCAAAAAAGGCGAGGAAGATCCACAGCTGCTCGGTGGCGGTCAGCGGCAGCTGATTGAGCTCGGCCAGATCGAAGCTGCCACCCAGGCGGTACATGTAGATGAACGCCACCAGCATCAGCACCGAGCCGAAGAAGGTGAACAGGAAGAACTTGATGGTGGCGTAGACGCGATTGGGACCACCCCAGACGCCGATAATCAGGAACATCGGAATCAGCATGGCTTCCCAGAACACGTAGAACAGCACCGCATCACGCGCCGCGAAGACGCCGATCATGATGCCTTCCATGAGCAGGAAAGCACCCAGATACTGTGCGGGACGATAGGCGATGGACTCGCGCGCCGCCACAATCACCAGCGGAGTAATCAACGCTGTAAGCAGAATCAGCGGCAGCGCTATACCGTCAATGCCCAGGTGGTAGTGGGCATTGAATGTTTCAATCCACAACACCCGTTCAACGAACTGCATGGCCGCCGTGGTGTTGTCAAAGCCGGCATAGACAAGGATGCCGAGCAGCAGCGTGAGCACCGAGGTGGCCAGCGCCACGCCACGTGCAATCTCCGCGCGCGCATCGCCGAGCAACAGCACGGCGAAGCCGCCCAGCACGGGCACCCAGATGATCAGGCTCAACAGCGGCAGATCGAACAACATCGGTTTTCCTTATCGGACAAACAACAGCCAGCCCAGCAACAATGCCAGCCCCACGATCATGGTCAGCGCGTAGTGATACAAAAAGCCGGTCTGCATGCGCCGCGCCGCGCCGGCCAGACGGCCGACCGCCCGCGCGCTGCCGTTGACAATCCAGCCGTCAATCACACGCACATCGCCAAAGCGCCAGAACGCGTTGCCCATGGCCCGCCCGGCGGGCGCCAGCAGTTTCAGGTAGAGCTCATCAAACCAGTACTTGTTGACCAGCACCTGGTACAGCGGACCCGTCGCCGCGACCAGCCGTGCGGGCAGATGCGGCTGCCACGAATACATCACCCACGCGGTGAACACCCCGGCTGCGGCCAGCCACACCGGCGGTTCCTGCAGACCATGTAACAGGAAGCCCCAGGCGCCGGTATAGCCCTCGCCCAGCATGGCCAGCACATCGCGCTCGGCGGCCACCACCAGCACGCCGGCGAACACGTCGCCGAAGAGCATGGGGCCCACCGTCAGGGCACCGATCGCGACCGAGGGGATGGCCAGCAGAATCAGCGGCACGGTGACCACCGCCGGGCTCTCGTGCAGATGCGCGCGGGTATGCTCATCCATGCGCTCTTCGCCGTGGAAGACCATAAAGATCAGCCGGAAGGTATAGAAGGCGGTCACGAACACGCCCAGCAACACGGCCCACCAGGCAAAGGTGGCGCCTGGAATTTCCGCCAGATGGACAGCCTCGATAATGGCGTCCTTGGAATAGAAGCCGGCGAAGCCCGGGAAGCCGATCAGCGCCAGCGCACCAATCAGGCAGGTCCAGTAGGTAATGGGCATGTATTTGCGCAGGCCGCCCATCTCGCGCATGTCCTGCACATGATGCATGGCGATGATCACCGAACCGGCGGCGAGGAACAGCAGCGCCTTGAAGAAGGCATGCGTGAACAGGTGGAAAATACCCGCCGCGTAGGCCGAAACCCCCAGCGCCACGGTCATGTAGCCGAGCTGCGACAGCGTGGAATAGGCCACCACGCGCTTGATGTCGTTCTGCACCATGCCCAGCAGGCCCATGAACAACGCGGTCACGGCGCCAATCACCAGCACAAAACTCAGGGCGGCGACGGAAAGCTCGAACAGCGGCGACATACGGGCCACCAGGAAAATACCGGCAGTGACCATGGTGGCGGCGTGAATCAGCGCGGAAATGGGCGTCGGGCCTTCCATGGAGTCCGGCAGCCATACATGCAGCGGCACCTGGGCCGATTTGCCCATGGCGCCGATGAACAGCAGGATGCAGATCACCGTGGCCACCTGCCACTCATAGTGGCCGATAATGGTCATGGTCTGCCCGACCAGGTCCGGCGCCGCGGCAAACACCTCACTGTAGGCCAGACTGCCGGTGTACATCACCACCGCGGCGATCCCCAGCAGGAAACCGAAATCCCCGATGCGGTTAACCAGGAAGGCCTTGAGGTTGGCATGAATGGCGCTGGGCCGTTTGAACCAGAAGCCGATCAGCAGATAGGACACCACCCCCACGGCTTCCCAGCCGAAGAACAGCTGCAGGAAATTGTTCGCCATCACCAGCATCAGCATGGCGAAGGTGAACAGAGAGATATAGCTGAAGAAACGCGTATAGCCGGGATCATCCTTCATATAACCGATGGTGTAGATGTGCACCATCAGCGACACGAAGGTCACCACCGTCATCATGATGGCGGTGAGGCTGTCGACCAGAAAGCCGATTTCCAGGCGGATGCCGTCACTCACCATCCACGTGTAGATGGCCTCGTCAAAGACCGGCGCCCCGCGCACAAACACATCCCAGGCCACCACCAGCGACAGGCCGAAAGACAGACCCACGCCCGCAATGGCCAGGCGATGCGACCCGGTCCGTCCCAGCCATGCGCCAAACAGCCCCACCACCGTGGCGGAGAGCAGCGGCGCCAGCACGATTGCCAGATACACAGCCGTCATCGGGTCAGCCCTTCATCACGTCGAGATCATCGACGTTGATACTGTTGCGGTTGCGGAACAGCGTGACCAGGATGGCCAGCCCGATGGCGGCCTCCGCTGCTGCCACGGTGAGAATAAAGAACACGAATACCTGGCCGCCCACGTCATCCATGAAACGCGAGAAGGCGACGAAATTCATATTCACTGCCAGCAGCATCAGCTCGATACACATCAGCAGCAGAATCACATTGCGCCGGTTGATGAAAATACCGGCCACGCTGAGGCTGAACAGGATGCCGCCGAGCACCAGATAGTGAGCCAGTGTGATCATGAATCCTGCTCCCGTTGTTCACGCGGGATATCCACCACCCGCAAACGGTCCTGACTGCGCGTTCCCACCTGCCGGTGCACATTCTGGTGACGCGTGCCCTCACGGCGGCGCAAGGTCAGGCTGATGGCAGCAACAATCGCCACCAGCAGAATCACTGCGGCGATTTCGAAGGGGTACACGTAGACCGTATACAGCACGCGACCGAGCTCTTCGGTGTTGCTGTAATCCGCGGGATAGCGCTCCAGGTCGGCCATCATCTGTGCGCCAAAATCATCGGCAGTGAGCACGATAACGAGTTGCACGATCATCGCCGCCACCACCAGACCGGCCAGCGGCAGATACCGCGCAAAACCGCGCCGCATCCCGGCGGTATTGATATCCAGCATCATCACCACGAACAGGAACAACACCATGACGGCGCCGACGTAGACCAGGATGAGGATCAGCGCGAGAAACTCCGCCTCCAGCAACATCCACAGCACGGCGCTGTTGAAAAAGGCGAGCACCAGCAGCAACGCGGAGTACACCGGGTTACGCGCGGTAATCACCCCCACCGCCGCCGCGAGCAGCACCCCGGCGAAAAAGTAAAACAGTACCTGTTCCATGAATCCGTGTTCCGTTGCCCCGAATGGTTCTAGCGGTAAGGCGCGTCAGCGGCCTTGTCACGGGCGATCATCGGCTCGTACTTGTCGCCGATCGCCAGCAATTTCTGCTTGTCCAGAATATGCTCGCCGCGCTCCTCGAAATGAAATTCGAAAATACGTGTTTCCACGATGGAATCCACCGGACAGGATTCCTCGCAGAAGCCGCAGTAAATGCACTTGAACATGTCGATGTCATAGCGCGTGGTGCGCCGCGTGCCGTCCTCGCGCGGCTCCGACTCGATGGTAATCGCCAGCGCCGGACACACCGCCTCGCACAGCTTGCACGCGATGCAGCGCTCTTCACCGTTGGGATACCGGCGCAGCGCATGCAGCCCGCGGAAACGCGGGCTCTGCGGCGTCTTTTCCTCGGGATAATAGATGGTGACCTTGGGCATAAAGAAGTAACGCCCGGTCAACCGCAACCCCAGGAGCAGCTCCCACAGCATCAGGCTCTTGACCCAGCGGGTGACGGTATTCATTGCAGATCTCCAAACCAGGGTCCGATATCGCCCACAATCAACACACCAAGCACCGCTATCCACACCAGCGTGACCGGGATAAACACCTTCCAGCCCAGCCGCATGATCTGGTCGTAGCGATAACGCGGGAACGTCGCGCGCAACCACAGGAACATGAACATGAAGATAAAGGTCTTGACCACAAACCAGTGCATCCCCGGCTCGGCCAGTATCGTGTCACCCAGACCCCACAGGCCCTCGAACGGCGACAACCAGCCCCCCAGGAAGAACGTCGCGGCCAGCGCGGAAATCAGGATCATGTTGGCATATTCGGCGAGGAAGAACAGCGCAAAGGCCATACCCCCGTATTCCACATGAAAACCGGCGACGATTTCCGATTCACCCTCGGCGACGTCAAAGGGCGCGCGGTTGGTCTCGGCCACGCCGCTGATGAAATACACCACGAACAACGGCAGCAGCGGCAGCGCAAACCAGTAGAACATGCCTCCCGACTGGGCCTGCACAATGGCATTGAGATTCATGCTGCCCGCGGCCATCAGCACACCGACCAGGGCAAAGCCCATGGCAATTTCATAGGACACCATCTGCGCGGCCGAACGCATGGCACCCAGAAAGGCGTACTTGGAGTTCGAGGCCCAGCCGGCAATGATCACGCCATAGACGGTGACCGAGGTCATTGCCAGTATATACAGCACCGCCGCGTTGACATCGGCGAGCAGCATGCCCTCACTGAACGGAATCACCGCCCAGGCCGCCAGCGCCGGCGCCAGAGACAGAATGGGCGCAGTCAGGAACAGGAAGCGATTGGCGCTGGACGGCAGCACCACTTCCTTGAACATCAGCTTGAGGGCATCGGCGATGGGCTGCAGCAGGCCGCGATAACCCACCCGGTGCGGGCCTATACGCCCCTGCATAAAGCCGATCACCTTGCGTTCCAGCCAGGTGAAATAGGCCACCGCCAACATCAACGGCAAAACGATGAGGAATATCTTGGTCGTGGTCCAGACCAGATACTGCAACTCCGGCGTCAACACCCCCCAGGTTGCCTCCCAGATTGTCTCCAGCATCGGCATCATGCGTCGCGCCGCCTTCTTTCGGATCGTCTGCAGAAGTGGTTCATGTGACGGGGCCTATTTCGATCTCGCCCCAGCGCCCGCCCAGCCCGCGCGTCTCCACCACTGCGGCACTCACCCGCACGCTGCCGGCGGCCAGTCGCTCATCCGCCACCAGCGGCATGACCACGTTGTCGGCACCCTGGCTGACCTTCACACGCACGGCGTCGTTCAGCGACAGGCGCTGTATATCGTCGGGGTGCATACGCACCTCGCGGGCCGCCAGCGCATCGGCGGTTTTTTGCAACGGTGGCGAGCGTCTCACCATGGGGTCCACGCCGTACATGGCGATATCCCCGGTACGCAACAACCCGGCCACGGACACGCGTTTGCCCGGCTTATCGGCGCTCTGGCCCATATCGGGTTCAATCTCGCCAATGGCATCGCGGGCCGCGTCCAGCACCTCGGCGGGCGACTGGTAGTCGAAACCTTCCAGTTGCAATTCATTGCCCAGTACGCGCAGCACCTTCCAGCCCGGACGGGCTTCGCCGGGGGGTGCTACAGCGCCCTGATGGCTTTGCCAGCGTCCTTCCAGATTGACCCAGGTGCCGGCGGTTTCCGGCCACGCCGCAATGGGCAGCAGCACATCGGCGTATTCCATCATTTCCGGGCTGCGCCAGGCACTCAGACTGATCACCAGGTCGGCATCGCGCAACGCCTTGCGTGCCGCGCCACTGTTCCAGGCATCCAGTTCCGGCTCGACGCCCAGCAGCACGAACGCATCCATGCCCTTGCCCAGCATATCGCCCGCATGCCGGCCCTTGCGCCGCGACGCCTTGCCGCCGGCACGCCGATGCGGCAACACCCCGGCCAGCGCGGCGCCAGCGCTGTTGGCAGCCAGCGGCAGATAGCCCGGCCGCGCCCCGGTGGCCTCGGCAATATACAGCGCCAGCGCGCGCAACACGGCATAGTCGGGGCGGGCCTCGGCCAGCGTGCCCAGCAGCAGACTGGCCTGCTTGCCCTTGTGGAGCAGCCGCGCCAGCACCTTGTGCTGCTTGTCGACGGCTACGCCGGCCGTGGCCTCAGCCAGCGCCGCCGGCAGCGCGCTGCCGGTTATTTCCGCCACCGCCACGGCCAGCGCGGCCAGCGCTTCACCGATATCCGCCTGCACCACTTGCCCGGCAAGCGGGAAACGCAGATCGAAATCCGCCGGATTGATGACCCCGATGGCGGCACCGCGCAAGCCCGCCTTGCGCAACCGGTGATGAACAATGGGCAGTTCCTTGCGCACATTGGTCCCCACCAGCACGACGGCATCGGCCTGCTCCAGATCTGCCACATCGCGCCCCAGCCAGGGGAACAGGGGCGCCTTGTCCTGGTCGCTGAAATCGCCCAGACCCAGCCGGTGGTCGATGTTGGCGCAGCCCATGCCGTCGGCAAGCTGGCGGAACAGGTGCAATTCTTCCAGGCTGCTGGCGGGCGAAGCGAGCAGGCCCAGTCGCGCCCGATCCACGCCGCCCAGCCGTTTGGCTACCAGCGCCAGCGCAATCTGCCAGTCGACCTCGCGCCATTCCCCTTTCTCGCGAATCATGGGGCGTTCCAGACGTTCCTCATACTGGCCGAAGTGGCCATAGCGGTCGCGGTCGGACAACCAGGTCTCGTTAACTTCCTCGTGATCACGCGGCACGGCGCGCATCACCTGTCCGCGCCGGGAATGCAGGTACATGGCAGAACCCACGGCGTCATGCGGCGCCACCACGGCGTGCTGCATGAGTTCCCAGGGGCGCGCGGTATAGCGGTAGGGCTTGTTGGTCAGCGCGCCCACCGGACACAGATCAATGACATTGCCCGACATTTCGGAATCCACGCTGCGCTCGACGTAGGTGCCGATTTCCATATGTTCGCCGCGCCCGGTAGCGCCAAGCTCGCGCACGCCGGCAATCTCGTCGCCGAAGCGCACACAGCGGGTGCAATGGATGCAGCGGGTCATGTCGGTGGCGATCAACGGGCCAATATTCTTGTCCCGCACCGAACGCTTGCCTTCGTTGAAGCGCGAAATGCCCTCGCCATAGCCCAGCGACAGATCCTGCAGTTCGCACTCGCCGCCCTGGTCACAGATGGGGCAATCCAGCGGGTGGTTGATCAGCAGAAACTCCATGGTGCCCTTCTGGGCATCCAGCGCGCGCTCCGAGCGGGTGTGCACCACCATGCCTTCGGTGATCGGCGTAGCGCATGCCGGCAAGGGCTTGGGCGCCTTTTCCACATCCACCAGGCACATGCGGCAGTTGGCCACCACCGACAATTTCTTGTGGTAGCAGAATCGCGGCACGGAAATACCGGCGTCATCGGTGACACGGATCAGCATCTCGCCCTTGGGCGCCTGCAGCGTGCGGCCGTCGACTTCTATGGTGACCAGTTCGTCGCTCATGTCTTCTCTGTGCGTCGCTGAATCAGGATCAAGCTCAGGCCGCGGCGCGGCTGCCGGGGCCGACCATGCAGCGCCCGTGCTTGACGTGGTATTCGAATTCCTCGCGGAACTGCTTGAGGAAGCTGCGTACCGGCATCGCCGCCGCGTCACCGAAGGCACAGATGGTGCGCCCCTCGATACGCCGCGCCATATCGTCGAGTTGCGCGAGATCCTGTTCGCGCCCCTGGCCGTGCTCAATACGGCTGATCACCCGGTGCAGCCAGCCGGTCCCCTCGCGGCACGGCGTGCATTGGCCGCAGGATTCGGCGTAGTAAAAACGCGACACCCGCTCCAGCACCTTGACCATGCAGGTGTGCTCGTCCATGACGATGACGGCGCCGGAACCCAGCATGGACCCCGCCCTGGCCACCGAATCGTAATCCATATCGGTGTCCATCATCACATCGCCGTGCACCACAGGCACCGACGAACCGCCGGGAATAACTGCCTTGAGGCGCGCTCCGTCGCGCATACCCCCGGCCATTTCCAGCAACTTTGAGAAAGGCGTACCCAGCGGCACTTCAAAGTTGCCCGGGCGCGCCACATGGCCGGATACCGAAAAAATCTTGGTGCCGCCGTTATTGGGCTTGCCCAGTCCGGCAAA
>SLLK01000242.1 GCA_007134115.1 Gammaproteobacteria bacterium
AAAAGGGCCCGTGCGTTCGGGGCGGCAGGTGACGTCTGAAGGTGATCTGGTTGTTCTTGGCGCGGTGGGCGATGGCGCCGAAGTTCTGGCCGCCGGTCATGTGCATATCTACGGCGAGGCGCGTGGCCGGGTGCTCGCCGGATTGCAGGGTGATACCTCGGCGCGTATTTTCTGCCAGTCGCTGGAAGCAGAATTGATCTCGGTGGCCGGCTTTTACCGCAGTTGCGAAGCGCTGCCGAAGCAACTGCGCCGGCGGCCGGTACAGGTCTGGCTGGAAGACGAAACGTTACGCATTGAGCCCATCTGATACTGTGGTGTGGGCCGCGCCGGGGTACCCTGCCCCGATGATCAGCGATCAGGAGAAAGGCACTTGGCAAGAATTATCGTTGTAACCTCCGGCAAGGGAGGTGTAGGCAAGACCACCACAGCCGCCGCGTTCGGTACCGGACTGGCACTGCGCGGATACAAGACCGCGTTGATCGATTTTGACGTGGGGTTGCGCAATCTGGACCTGATTATGGGTTGCGAGCGCCGGGTCGTCTTCGATTTCGTTAATGTGATCCAGGGCGAGGCCAGCCTCAAACAGGCGTTGATCCGTGACAAGCGGGAACCAAAACTGTCCATCCTTGCCGCTTCGCAGACCCGTGACAAGGACGCACTGACCCAGGAGGGGGTGGGCAAGGTGCTTGAGGAACTGGCGGAGGATTTTGATTACATTGTCTGCGACTCTCCGGCAGGGATTGAGCGCGGCGCCATGCTGGCGATGTATTTTGCCGACGAGGCGTTGATCGTGACCAATCCGGAGGTGTCCTCGGTGCGCGATTCCGATCGCGTGATCGGTTTGCTGGGCAGCAAGACGCAACGGGCCCGGGAAGGCGGCGAACCGGTGCGCGAGCATCTGCTGGTGACGCGCTATGTGCCCAAACGGGTAGCACGCGGCGAAATGCTGGGGCTCGAGGACATTGCCGAGATTCTGGCGATCCCGCTGCTGGGGGTGATCCCCGAGTCGCAGAGCGTGTTGCAGGCATCGAACTCCGGCCAGCCAGTGATCCTGGACAAGGACAGCGATGCCGGCAATGCATACGGCGATGCGGTGGATCGCTTCCTGGGCGAAGAGCGCCCCATGCGCTTTGTACAGGATGAACGCGGCTTTATCGGCCGCCTGTTCGGGAACGGCTGACCATGGGTATTTTCGATTATATGCGCTCATCGCGTAAAACCGGGTCGGCTGCGGTGGCCAAGGATCGCCTGCAAATCGTGGTCGCCCATCAGCGCCGCGAGCGCAACCGCCCCGCCTATCTCACCGATCTGCACAACGATATTCTCAAGGTGGTGCGGCGCTACGTGAAGGTCGAGGATGACGCCATCAGCGTGGATATCGACCGGCGCGATGATTGCGAGATACTCGAGCTCAATATTGTTTTGCCCGAGGAGGGGCGCGGCAGGTGAAGTGATCGATTGATCCGGAATGGGGAAAAAGACAATGAATATTGCCCTGTTGCGTTACGGCTTTGTCCTGATTTTGCTGGCTTTACTTACCGGTTTTTTCATTCATCTCATGGCGATTCCGCGCCTGGGCGTGGTCGCGCACACCGTCGGCGTGATGAGCGGGATTCTCTTGCTCGTCATTGGGGCGGTATGGCCGCAATTTTCGCTGTCCGCCGGCAAGCTGGCGGTGATGAAGTGGTGCTGGATTTATTCCGCCTACGCCAACTGGCTGGGCTGCCTGGTCGGGGCAATCACCGGTGCCGGCTTTCTGACGCCGGTTGCGGCGGCAGGCGTGAGCGGGCCGCCGGCGGCCGAGGCCGTGGTGGCGGTGTTGCTGATCAGTATTGGTTTTACCGCGCTGGCTGCAGTTGTGCTTTCACTCATGGGGTTGGCTCCCCGGCGCGATTGAACGCTGGCATGTGCTGCCTGTTCACTTACCAGGAGACACCATTATGAATGCGAGCCTGATTCTCTGGCCGGTGGTGGCCCAGATTGCCCTCACGCTGGCCATGTACGTGCGCATGGGTACGCGCAAGGCGCGCGCCGTCAAGGCGGGCAAGGTCAACCGGCAGGAAACCGCGCTGGATAATCGCAAGTGGCCAGAGGATGTGGTCAAAGTCAACAATAACATTACCAATCAGTTCGAGTTGCCCGTGTTGTTCTACGTGCTGTGCCTCGTCTTTTACAGCATCAATGCCGTGGGGCCGGCTGTGCTCATCCTGGCCTGGGTGTTTGTCGCCAGCCGCATTCCGCACGCCCTGGTACATACCGGCTCCAATTATGTGCCGGTGCGCATGCGGCTGTTTCTTGTGGGCTGGGCCGTGGTCGTGGTGATGACAGCGATGGCCGCGTGGCAGTTGGTGGTCTAGGGAAACGCTGATCTATTCGTCACGTCTCAGCGGGTCCTGTCGCGTCCAGGCTGCAAGGCGCTGTGCGCAGGGAAGGCTGGTTGTAGTGTCCTGCCTGGCCGGTTGACGCGCTCTCTGCGTGTCGCTGAAGGCTTTGGACAAGGCGCTGGCCCGCAG
>SLLK01000089.1 GCA_007134115.1 Gammaproteobacteria bacterium
CATCGAATTGCCCCCGGAACGCTTTGTGGCCATGTGCCCCGCGCTGCGACCGCGCTATTACTCCATCTCTTCCGCGCCGCAGGCCGTGCCCGGCGAGCTCACGCTGACCGTGGGCATCGTCGCCGGGCCGGCGTGGTCGGGACGCGGTCACTACCGCGGCATGGCCTCGGCCTTCCTGCGTGATGTGTCCCCCGGCACCGGCGTGGTCGGCGCCATACGTCGGCCGACGCCGGCCTTCGCCCCGCCGACGAACGCCGCCACGCCCATGGTGCTGATCGGGCCGGGCACCGGCATCGCACCGTTCCGCGGCTTTCTGGAGGAACGCGCCGCGCGTCGGCGGGCCGGCGAGGAGGTAGCCCCCGCGCTGCTGTTCTACGGCTGCCGTCATCCCGACCACGACTGGCTGTATCGCGACGAGCTCACAGCACACGAGGAAGCCGGACTGGTGCGCCTGCGGCTGGCCTTCTCCTGTGTCGCGGATCACCCCCATCGCTACGTGCAGGACGCCCTGTGGGCGGCGCGCGAGGAAGTGTGGGCGGCGCTGGATGCGCAGGCCATTCTCTATGTTTGCGGTGACGGCCGCTGGATGGCGCCGGCCGTGCGCGACTGCCTCATCCGTATGCACCGCGAACGCTACCAGAGCACCCGTGAGCAGGCCTCCGTCTGGCTCGAGAATATGCTGCACGACGGCCGCTACCGACAGGACGTGTTCGGCCCGGCCTGAGTGTCCATGCGGCCGGGGACTTGTCTGTGGCCGGCGGCATGCGCATGATCGTGGCTTCAGGCAAACACGGATCCATGCGTCGCGCCTCAGGCTATGGATCAGTGTTTGCTTAACGCATCAGCGGAGCACGCATGTACGACTACATCATCATCGGGGGCGGTTCGGCAGGCGCAGTACTGGCCAATCGCCTGTCCGCCGATCCGCAGACGCAGGTATTGCTGCTTGAGGCCGGCCCGGCCGACCGCCATCCCTTCATCCACATGCCCGGCGGCGTGGGCCAGCTACTCAAGAGCGACAAGCTCAACTGGTATTTCAACACCGCGCCCGAGCCCGGGCTTCACGGGCGCCGCCTGTACTGGCCACGTGGCCGGGTGCTGGGCGGCTCCAGCGCCATGAACGGCATGGTCTATATTCGCGGCCATCGCCATGATTATGATCGGTGGGCCGAACTTCCCGGCTGCCAGGGCTGGCGTTACGAGGACGTCCTGCCGTGGTTTCGCCACTCGCAGCGCTTCCCCGAAGGCGATGAGCAATACCACGGCCATCACGGTGAACTGGGCGTTTCCAACCCGCCGCTGGAGATGCCACTGTTCCACACCTTCCTGAATGCGGCCAACGAGGCCGGCTACCCGATCAACGACGATTTCAACGGCCCCGGGCAGGAAGGCGCCGGCCCCTATCAACTGACCATTCGCCATGGCGTGCGTCAGAGCACCGCCCGCTGCTTTTTGCCGCCGGCGGTGCGCCGGCGGCCCAACCTGCACATCCTCACCGACGCGCACGCGCTCGGCCTGCTGCTCGAGGGCACACGGGTGCGCGGCGTGCAGGTGGCGCATGCGCAGCGCCAGCCGTGTTTTTATGCGCGGCGCGAAGTGCTGTTGTGCGCGGGCGCCGTGCAGTCTCCGCAATTATTAATGCTCTCGGGCATCGGCGAGCCGCAGGCACTTGACCGTCACGGCATCCGCGCGCGCCACACCCTGCCCGGTGTCGGCAAGAACCTGCAGGATCATCTCGATGTGACTGTGCAATACCACGCCACCAGCCGCGACACGCTGTATGCGCAAACCCGGCTGTGGCGCAGCCTGGGCGCGCTGTTGCGCTACCAGCTCACGCATGGCGGCCCGGCGGCGCGTAACGGCCTGGAGACCGGCGCTTTTTTGCGCACCTCGCGGGCCGGTGCGGAACCCGACATACAATTACACTTCATTCCCGCCTTCATGCTCGATCACGCACGGCAGGAAGCGCCCGGGCACGGCTTTATGCTGCATGCCTGCCAGCTGCGGCCACAAAGCCGCGGCGAGATCGGCCTGTGGTCCGCCGACCCGCTGGCGCCGCCACGGATTCAACCGGGCTATCTCAGCGCCCCGGGCGATGTGGATGTGATGGTCGAGGCCATCCGCATGTGCCGGCAGATCTTCGCCGCACACGCCTTCGACGCCGTGCGCGGCAACGAGTACTTGCCTGGCGCCGGGGTGCAAAGCGATGCCGCCCTGGCCGACTATGTGCGCCGCTGCGGCGAGACCATCTATCACCCCGTGGGCACCTGCCGCATGGGGGCCGCAGACGACACCGGGGCCGTGGTCGATGCGCAGTGTCGGGTGCATGGTCTGGAGGGCTTGCGCGTGGCCGATGCCTCGGTGCTGCCCAACCTGCCCGGCGGCAATACCAACGCGCCGGCGATCATGATCGCCGAACGTGTGGCGGGCTGGCTCACCGGTCAGGCCACCCCGGGCCGGGAGGCAGGCACGGCATGAGTTACACCGCCATGGTCTGCGAGGCGCTGGAAGG
>SLLK01000311.1 GCA_007134115.1 Gammaproteobacteria bacterium
CCCACGGATCGTTGGCACACAACGCGACCACCCGGCGAACGCCGGTCACCGGAAACCACCCCTGCTCACAGGCAATGCCCCGTGTGATCACGCCATCAACTCCCGATCCGTTGCATCATTGAAAATCTCGTCTTCCACCAGATGGTAGAAACTGAATACCGGCCATTTTTCCTGATTCTGACTGAACGCCCCGTTGACGAACGGCCTGTACCCGGACGGTACCTCCGGGGCCTGCTCATCACGCTGTCCCACGGCGAACTGCCTGAAACCATAAACCTCATCTACCGCGAAGCCGGCCGGCACTTCGGGGTGACGCAGCACCACGATGCGTGCCATACGCTCGTAAAGCCCCGTCATGCGCCCTTCCAGCAGGTAACGCAGATCAGTGACCGGCAGCAGCGTGCCGCGCACATTGGCCAGCCCGCGCAGCCAGGAACGTGCGCCGGGCACCCGCGTCAACGGCGGACACACCAGCACCTCACGTACCTCATCACGCGCCACCACAAAGCGGTGTTCGCCGACCCTGAAACCCAGACCGACCCAGTCGCCGCGCGTCTCGCCGCCACGCCCGGTCGCGCCGGCAACCAGCCGGCTGCGCCGCTCGATCTCGAGCAGCGCGCCGAACGGATTGTCAGCGAAATCGATCAGGTTGCTGTCGGTCGCCATTGCCTGCTCAGCCCAACGCCGCCTTGATCTTGTCGAGCAGCTCGCCTTCCTTGACCGGCTTGGTAATGTAGTCCAGCGCGCCCTGACGCAGACCCCAGATACGATCGGTTTCCTGATCCTTGGTGGTCACGATCACCACCGGGATGGAAGAGGTCTCGGCGTCCTTGTTCAGCTTGCGCGTCGCCTGGAAGCCACTCATGCCCGGCATCACCACGTCCATGAGAATCACGTCCGGCTTGTCACTGCTCGCCATCTTGAGCCCTTCTTCGGCCTCGGTGGCGGTAATCGCCTCATGGCCGCCCTTCTCCACCATCTTCTGCAGCATGTACAGCTCGGTGGGTGAATCATCGATAATCAGCACTTTTGCCATATTGGTCTTCCCCGTCTATTCAGTCATCAAACGTTAAACTTGATTGGGTCCTGCCGCGACCGGCTCGCACACCCGTCGCGCTATTTACTCACGTAGCTCTGTATGGCCTCGATCAGTTCATCCCGGGTAAACGGCTTGGTGAGGTACTTCTCCGAACCCACCATCCGCCCGCGCGCCCGATCAAACAGGCCATCCTTGCTCGACAGCAGAATCACCGGCGTATTCCGGAACGCGCCATTCTGCTTGATCAGGGCACAGGTCTGATAACCATCCAGGCGCGGCATCATGATATCCACGAAGATAATATCCGGCCGGTGATCAGTGATCTTGGCCAACGCCTCATAGCCGTCGTTGGCCGCCACCACCTCGCAACCTTCTTTCTGCAGCAACGTCTCGGCGGTACGGCGGATGGTTTTGCTGTCATCAATCACCATCACCTTGAGACCGTCGAGGCTGTGGCCGTTCTTGTCGCTCACCGGGTTTGTTCTCCCCGTCAGTCGCCTGTTCGGTGTGTCATGTGCCACTGCAGCGCTTGCCTGCGCGGCCTGGCGGTCAATCCGGCATCATCCCCTGCGCATTGTCGCAGAAGGCCGACAGTGACCGCCAGCGCTGGTGTGACCAACGGTGCACAAAGCGTGACACAAGGCACGCCTTCAACACCCGGTTACCCCAACAGTTTATTAAACCACCTCAAAAAATGACGCCAATATAAGGTTTTATAACGCTTTATGGTCTTTTAACACAGTCCGGCGCATTATTCCATGCCGAAAACAACGCCGCACCAACCCCGTCACAAACCCGGCCGGGGGGTGATGATTGTGGGGCGTGCAACCCGATGCGGGTATGATGGACCCCGTTGATGCCTGTATCCCGCGAACAACACGGCAGCGCAGTCCACCCACAGCCAGGCGGAGAAAGAGACATGACCGTGCGCATCGGGGTCGTCATGGACCCCATCCATGCCATCAAGCCCGTCAAGGACACCACACTGGCCCTGCTGCTGGAAGCACAGCGACGTGAGTGGCACATCCACTATATGGAGATGGGCGACCTGTTCCTGGATCACGGCGAAGCGCGCGCGCGGTGGCGGGCCCTCGAGGTGCGCGACAACACCACGGACTGGTTCGATCTGGGCGCAGAGTACCGCGAAGGCGCCCTGGCCGAAATGGACGTCATCCTGATGCGCAAGGATCCGCCCTTCGACATGGAATATATCTACAGCACATACATCCTGGAGCGTGCCGAACTGGCCGGCACACTGGTGGTCAACCGCCCTGCCGCCCTGCGCGACGTCAGTGAGAAGGTCTATACCGCCTGGTTTCCGCAATGCTGCGCACCGTCGCTGATTTCACGCGATATGCAGCGGCTGCGCGCCTTCATTGCCGAGCACGGGGATGCGGTGGTCAAGCCGCTGGACGGCATGGGCGGCGCTTCCATCTTTCGCGTGCAGAAGGCCGACACCAATACCAGCGTGATCCTCGAGACACTGACCGAACACGGCACCCGGTTTGCCATGGCCCAGCAGTACCTGCCCCTCATCAGCGAGGGCGACAAGCGGATCCTGCTGATCGACGGCGAACCCCTGCCGTGGGCGCTGGCGCGCATTCCGGCCGCCGGCGAGTCACGCGGCAACCTGGCCGCCGGCGGGCACGGCGAGGGACGCGAGCTCACCGAACGGGATCGCTGGATATGCGCCGAAGTGGGCCCCACCTTGCGCAAGCGCGGGCTGCTGTTCGTCGGCCTGGATGTGATCGGCGACTACCTGACCGAAATCAATGTGACCAGTCCCACCTGTGTGCGCGAGCTCGACCGCGCCTACGACACCAATATCAGCGCCCGACTGTTCGACGCCATCGCCGGTCGCCTGCACAAAACATGAGACGCGTGTCCGTCGCCGCGCTGATGCTGCTTGCTGCCGCCTGCAGCCCGGCGCCGCAGGAGCGCGCGCACGACTACCGCATACACGTCATGGGCACGGTGGTCACACTGACGCTGTATCACGCCCGCGCCGACGAGGCCGCTCGCATCGCCGCCGATGTAGAGACTGACCTGCATGCCTTTTCGCACCGCTGGTGGAGCTGGGGCGAAGGTGAGATGGGGCAACTCAACGCCGGGCTTCGCGCGGGCAAACCAACACCGGTGCCGCCCGGGTTGCAACCGCCCCTGAGTCGGGCACTGAGCCTGGCGCAGCAAAGCGAAGGTCGCTTCCACCCCGCGGTGGGCGAACTGGTGCGGCTGTGGGGCCTGCATCGCCACGAAGTCGAACCCCGGGTGCCCGACGCCGACAGGATTGCCGCGCTGCTGCCCTTGCCGGCGCCGGACGCGCTGCAGCCGCAAGCGGGCATCATCACGCCGTCACAACCACTGGCGCTCGACACCGGGGGCTTCGCCAAGGGGCTGGCCGTGGACCAGGTCGCTGCCGCACTGCGCACGCAGGGCGTGGCGCGCGCGATCATCAGTGCCGGAGGTGACGTACGGATCATCGGGCAACACCCTGACAGGCCCTGGCGCGTGGCGGTGCATGACCCTCGCGGGCATGGCGCAATCGCCTGGCTGGAGGTCGACGGTGACGCCGCCATCTTTACCTCCGGCGACTACGAGCGCGGCTTCGAGCACAACGCCCGGCGCTATCACCACATCATCGACCCGCGCACCGGCTATCCGGCCAGCGCCAGCCGCGCGGTCACCGTGCTCCATGACGACGCCTTGCTCGCTGACATCGCGAGCACCGCGCTGTTTGTCGCCGGGCCGCAGGAATGGCGGGCCACAGCGGCCGCGCTCGACGTGACAGCCGCCCTGCTGATTGACGCCGGGGGTCGCCTGCACGTGACACCGGCCATGGCCGAACACCTGCGCTTTACCGATCCTGTGCCGCCCCTGGCTGTGCGATGACAAGCCCGCATATGGAACCTGCTGTGACTGGCAGTATAATGCGTACAGCCATCGCCGACCGCGCGCGGTGACCGGGAGGATCATGAGCGCATCAGCAACAGGCAGACCCCCCGCCAGTCCGGTGATCACCAGCCATGATCGCCTGATTACAACCCTTTTCTTCGCCGCGTTGCTACACGGCATCGTGATTCTGGGCGTGGGCTTCAGTGGCGCCATGGAGTCACCACAGCAGATTTCCCGGCTGGAAGTCACCATGGTCACGCCGCAGGCAAGCGAACGACCGGACGAGGCTGACTACCTCGCCCAGGTAGACCAGCGCGGCCAGGGCACCACCGGGGAAAAGGTCCGCCCGCAGACCCCCGCATCCACGCCGGCACGGATTGACAACCCCGGCCTGCGTGAGGCGCGGGACGCCTTTCACAGCACCACTGCGCAAACCCCCAGCGAGCGGCCCGATTCGCCGCGACCGGCGTCGTCTGCAACCAGCCAGCCACTGCTGGTGGACGCGCCCTCATCGCTGCGCCTGCAACCCGAAGAACAAAGCGTCGCCCTGCCGTTCGAATACACCCGGGTGGCACGCCTCATACAGCAGCAGTTCGACGGCGCCGACCCCACCGACAGTCCGCGGCGCGAACCGGTGGCCGCCGGCCAGCCCGATGAAACACGGCTGACTTCGGTCAACACCCACCGCCGCGCCTACGCCGGTTACCTGCACGAATGGCGCGAACAGGTCGAACGCGTGGGCAACCTGCACTTCCCGGACGAGGCCGCACGGCGCAACGCCTGGGGCAACGTCACGGTGGAAGTGGCCCTGGATGCCGACGGCAGCCTGGCCGATGTACGCATCCTGCGCAGTTCGGGCCACCGCGTGCTGGACGACGCGGTGCTGCGGATACTCGGACTGGCCGCCCCTTTCGCGCCGTTCAGCAGTGAAATGCGCGAAGACAGCGACCGCCTGCGATTCGTCTACGAATGGCGTTTTCACCCACCGGGAGAAAACGGCCCCTCGGGCCGGGTGAGTCGCTGACCCGGCCCGCGCAACCGGAGCAGTACATGCCTGTCGTGCGCCATGCACACCGGTGCCCAAGTCGACACCGCGCCCCGGACTGATACAATGCAGGCATGAGCGGCAAGGGCTATCTCACCGACCATCTGCTGATCGCCATGCCGGCACTGGCGGACCCGAACTTTTCCCAGGCCGTCACCTACATCTGCGAGCATGGCGACGACGGCGCGCTGGGTATTATCGTCAACCGCCCCGGCGACATGCAGCTTTCGGACATTCTGGCGCAGATGAATGTACACGCCGAGGATCCGGCGATCGCTTCACGGCCCGTTTACCAGGGCGGCCCGGTGAGCCCGGAGCGCGGTTTTGTGGTGCACACAGGCGACTTCCAATGGGAAGCCACCCTGCGCGTCAGCGACCGGATCAGCGTCACCAGTTCACGCGACATTCTTGAAGCCATTGCCGCCGGCGAAGGCCCCGCCGAATTCCTGGTGGCACTGGGTTACGCAGGCTGGGAAGCCGGGCAGCTCGACAGCGAAATGCGCGAGAACGCCTGGTTGAGCGCCGCAGCAGACCCCCACATCCTGTTTCACACACCGGACGAGGAACGCTGGCAGGCTGCCGCCCGACTGCTGGGCATCGACATGGAGCGGCTCAGCGGTGACGCCGGCAATGCCTGAACAATCATCCTCGCAGCCGCCCGCAACCCACCCCGCCCGCGCGCTGCTTGCCTTCGACTATGGTGAACAACGCATCGGCGTGGCCGTCGGCAACCGGCTGACCGCCACGGCGCAGGCCCTGACCACCCTGAGCGGCGGCCAGGCCGGCATCGACTGGCCCGGCATAGAGACGCTGATCGCCGACTGGCAACCGGACGCACTGATTGTAGGCCTGCCGCGCCATGAAGACGGCACCGAGCACGCCCTGAGCGCGCGGGCGCGGCGCTTCGCAAGACAACTGGAAGGCCGTCATCACCTGCCGGTCTTTATGGTCGACGAACACCTGTCCTCGTGGCAGGCCCGCCAGAGCCTCAAGGCGCAACGGCAAAGCGGTCGGCGGCGTATTCAGCGCACCCGGATCGACGCGGTGGCAGCGCAGCACATTCTGGAATCCTTCATGGAGGCGCACCCTCGCCATGATCCTGATTGACAGCCCGCGCATAGACGCGCTTCTGGACGAGATGGCACACGGCCTTCGCACTTGCCTCCCCGCGACCAGCCACCCGCCGGTGGCCCTGGTCGGTATTCACACCGGTGGCGTGTGGATCGCCCGTGAACTGCACGCACGCCTGCGCGACATGCTGGCGGTGGAAGAGCAAACCGGTTCGCTGGACATTACCTTCTATCGTGACGACTTCAGCCGCGTGGGGGTCAGCCCCCAGGTCCGGCCTTCGCACCTGCCCTTCTCTCTGGACGAACGGCCGGTGATCCTGGTCGACGACGTGCTCTACACTGGCCGCACCATTCGTGCCGCACTGGGCGAGTTGTTCGATTACGGCCGGCCCTCGCTGGTGCGCCTCGCGGTGCTTGTGGATCGCTGCTGTCACGAGCTGCCGGTGCGCGCCGACGTCGCCGGCGCCCGCATTTCACCGGCGCCCGGGGAGCACATTAAACTGGCGGGCCCCCGCCCACTGGAAGTACACTTGCGCCGCGACCCCGCGGCACCGGCTGCGGACTGAGCATGGCTGACGGACATTCGCGGATGAATCTCCAGGTTAACCAGGAAGGACGCTTGCGCCACCTGCTGGATATTGCCGGCCTGGGCAGTGACCGCGTGGTGGAGATCCTGGACACGGCCGACTCGCTGCTGCCGGTCAGCCAGCGCTCGGTCAAAAAGCTGCCCTTGCTGCGCGGCAAAACCGTGATCAACCTGTTCTACGAACCCAGCACACGTACCCGCATGACCTTCGAGCTGGCGGCAAAGCGCCTCTCGGCCGACGTCCTGAACCTGGACATCGAGCATTCTTCGGCGCGCAAGGGCGAAAGCCTCATCGACACCCTGCGCAACCTGGAAGCCATGCACATGGACATGCTGGTGGTGCGCCACCCGGAAAGCGGTTCGGCGCATTTCTTTGCCCGCCATGCCGCGCCGCATGTCACCGTACTCAACGCCGGGGACGGTCGTCACGCCCATCCTACCCAGGCGTTGCTTGACGTGTTCACGATTCGTCGCCACAAACCGGACTTCAGCAAGCTCACAGTGACCATTGTCGGCGACATCATGCATTCGCGCGTGGCGCGCTCCCAGATTGCCGCGCTGCGCGCCCTGGGCACCGGCGAAATCCGCGTGGCCGCGCCGCGCACGCTGCTGCCGGCGGGGATGGAACACACGGGTGTACGCGTTTTTGATCAACTTGAACCGGCCCTGGAAGGCGCCGATGTGGTGATCACCCTGCGCCTGCAGCGCGAGCGCATGCAGGGCGCACATCTGCCCTCGGAAGCCGAATACTTTCGCTACTACGGCCTGACGGCCGCACGCATGCGGCTGGCGCAGCCAGACGCCATTGTCATGCACCCCGGGCCCATCAACCGGGGCGTGGAGATCTCGCCGGAGGTTGCCGACGGCGCGCAATCGGTGATCCTGGAACAGGTGACCAACGGTATTGCCGTACGCATGGCAGTGATGGCGCTGACCATGGGCGCGCGCGGGCCCGCGGCGGCCCCGGGAGAACCGGCATGACGCGTATTGCGATCACCGGCGGCCATCTGATGGACCCCCGCCACGGCATTGATGAACCGCTGGACCTGTTCGTGGAGGACGGACGGGTACGCGCGGTGGGCAAGGCGCCCGCGCGCTTCAAGGCGGACCAGCACCTGGCGGCCGACCACTGCCTGGTGATCCCCGGACTGGTGGAGCTGGGCGCCAATCTGGGCAGCGACTCACCCGAGGTACTGGCACGCGAGACGGCCCGGGCGGCAGCCGGCGGCATTACCACCCTGTGCCTGCCCCCCGACATGGAACCCTGCCTGGATGGCGCTGCCAGCGTGGAACTGATGCATGCGCGCGCACTGCGTCACGGCGTGGTGCGCATTGTCACCCTGGGCGGCCTCACCCGTGACCTGGCCGGCGAACACCTGTCGGCCCTGGGCGCGCTGGCGGAAGCGGGATGCCGGGGTGTGAGCAATGGCCACCGGCCCATCGCCAATACCCTGGTGATGCGCCGGGCCATGGAGTATGCCGCCAGCCACCACCTTACGCTGTTCGTGCATGCCCGCGATGCCTGGTTGCATGCCGGCGGCTGTGCGCACGAAGGTGAAACCGCCACCCGCATGGGACTGCCCGCTATTCCGGCCGCCGCCGAAACCATTGCCGTGGCACGCGAACTCGCCCTGGCCGAGCTGACCGGCGCGCGGGTCCACTTCTGTCGGCTGTCCGCAGCCGGCAGCGTGACGATGGTGCGCGAAGCCCGCGCCCGGGGCATGCCGGTGAGTGCCGACGTCACGCTGGCGCACCTGTATTTCTGCGACCGTGATATCGGCATGTTCGACGACAGTTTCCACACCGACCCGCCGCTGCGCGATCACAGCGACCGTGACGCCCTGCGTGCCGGGGTCAATGACGGCACGATCACGGCCATTTGCAGCGACCATTTCCCGCCACCGGGCGAGGCGGCCAACCACCCTTTCCCGACCGCTGCGGCCGGTCGTGCCGGACTGACGACGCTGCTCCCGCTGACGCTCAAACTGGCCGGGGACGACGCCATCAGCCCGCTGCAAGCACTGCGCCTCATTACCGACGCGCCCGCCGCACTGCTGGGTCTGGATACCGGCCATCTGGCCGCTGGCGCACCCGCCGACCTCTGCCTGGTGGATCGCCGGCAACTGGCCGCTATCGAACTGGACAGTCTGCTGCATGACCCGGACTGCCCCGCCGTCACGACTCACACGCTGGTCAACGGCCGCGTGGTCAGCGAGCAAAACAGCGCATGAACAACACGACCGACAACACTCGCGCTCATCGCGGAACCATCTTCGTAGAGGATGCCGAAGTCATCAGTCAGGAGACACATGCCGGCGACCAGTACGTGCTCTGGGTGCACGCACCACAGTGCGCAGCCCATGCGCACGCCGGGATGTTCGCCCACATCACCTGTGATCCCGCGCTGCCCATGCGCCGCCCGCTGTCCATCATGCGCGTGGCGCGCGACCAGGGCTGGGTGCAGTTTCTGTACAAGGTGGTGGGCCAGGGCACGCGACTGCTGGCCACACGCCGGCCCGGTGATCGGCTGAGCCTGCTGGGACCTATTGGCAAGCCCTTCAGCCCCGATCCCGAACGACCGCGGGCCCTGCTGCTGGGCGGCGGCGTAGGCATCCCGCCCATGGTGTTCCTCGCCGACCAGTTGCGCCACCAGCGCGCCACCACAGCACTGGCCATTCTGGGCTCGGAAATTCCGTTTCCCTTCGCCACGCGACCTTCTCGCATCCTGGTGTCCGGCATGCCCCCCGGGGTCATCGCCACCATGCCGTTACTGGAAGACTGGGGGGTGGCAGCCCGCCTGACCAGCGGCCAGGGCTATGCCGGCTGTCACGACGGCTTCGTGACCGACCTCGCCCGTCACTGGCTGGACTCGCTGACCCCGACACAGCGCGGGGAGGTACAGATCTTCGGGTGCGGCCCCGAACCCATGCTCGCAGCCACGGCTGCGCTTGCACGTGAGTATGGTCTGCCCTGCCAGATTGCGCTGGAGGAATACATGGCCTGCGCCGTGGGCGGCTGCGCCGGTTGCACGGTAGCCGTCCACACCGAAGAAGGCGTCGCCATGAAGCGGGTGTGCGTGGACGGGCCGGTGTTTGAAGCCGACAGCATCTATCCGGGCTAACCCCCCGCCGACCGCTCGGCAGCCACGCTTAAGAAAGCGCTGATTCCGTGCTGAACTGATAATCCCTCATGCGTGCCGCCGGTGGTGTTCATTTGGCGCCATCAAGTCAGTTGCGATGGTCGGAGTCTGACCAGCTCAGGTGCTTTAGCCGCGAAATGTGCGCGATATTCACGCGATATAAAGAGATTGATCCTCTGTGTAACCCCGGGCATGCATTATTTCGCGCCAATCTCGCGTCCATTTCGCGGCAA
>SLLK01000289.1 GCA_007134115.1 Gammaproteobacteria bacterium
GGCTGGCGCAGAAATACATGAATGGGCGTGCCGCCTCGATTATGAGTTTCGGCATTGACGGCGGTGCCGAGGGTGGGGCGAAATTCATCGACGCCCTGCAACTCATCACCCGGCTGGTCAACATCGGCGATGCCAAGTCGCTGGCCTGCCATCCGGCCACCACCACGCATCGTCAGCTCAATGACGAGGAACTCGCCTCGGCCGGGGTGAGTCGGGACATGGTGCGGCTGTCGATCGGGCTGGAGCACGTGGATGACATCATCGCGGACATCGAGCAGGCGCTCAAAGCGGCCGCCTGACCGCGACCAACCGGGAGGTATCCTGATGGCAGAAAAGATCTGGGTTGTAGCGGCGGACAGCAGTCGCGCGCGTATTTTCCAGACCACCGGGTCGCGCAAACCGCTGGAGGAAATTGAAGTGCTCGCGCACCCGGAAAGTCGCCTGCACGAAGGCGATCTTTCCGATGATGGTCCGGGTATGGTGCACGAAAGCCATGGCGACGGTCGCCATCTGACCGACAATTACCGCAAGCAGTACGAGGCCGAAGTATTTGCCCGCGAGGTGTGCAAACGGCTGCATGAAGCACGTGCCGGAGGCAGCTTTGATCGTCTGTATCTGCTGGCCTCGCCGGCCTTTCTGGGTCACCTGCGCGACGGCATGGACGCGCCCACGCGCAAACTGATCCAGGCTGAAGTGGACAAGAACGTGGTGCTGGCCAAACCCGAGCAAATCCGCGACCACTTGCCCTGGACCCTGTGAACCACGCTGCCGGGCTGCCGGATGCGCCCGATGCCGCCGGTTTCCGGCGGCTGGTAGCGCAGGGCTACAACCGCGTACCGCTGGTCCGGCGCCTCCCCATTGGCCGGCATACGCCGGTGTCGCTCTACCGCCACCTGGCCGAAGCGCCGGCATGCCTGCTGCAAAGCACGCGGCGTGACGGTGCCGACGGACGTTACTCCATCCTGGTCACCGATCCGGTCAGGGTGCTGCGCGCCCGGGACGGCGTATGTGATGTGGATGGTCGGCCGCAGGACGGCGATCCGGTGCGGGTGCTGGAAAGCGAGCTGGCCGCCCGGCGCGGGGCGCGGCACGCCGCTGCGCCGCCCTTTGCCGGCGGCGCTGTCGGTTTTATGGGTTACGAATGCAATCGCTTCTTCGAGCCGGTGACGCCGGCCCGTGACAACGATCTGGACCTTCCCGATTTCTGCTTTCTGGTCGTCGATGATGCCTGGGTGTTTGATCATGCGCATGACGAACTGGTGCTGGTGGCCAGCGGCGACGATTACGCGGCCTGTCGCGCAAGACTGGATAGCATGCAGGCCTCGCTGGCCGGCGATCCGGGTGAAGATGCGGTGACCCCGCCCGGCGGCGGGGCAGTGGTGTGGGAGTCCAATTTCACTGAGGCGGCTTACCAGGCCGCGGTTGAGCGGATTCTGGATTACATTCGTGCCGGGGATACTTTTCAGGTGAATCTGTCCCAGCGGCTGGCGGTGCCCTGCCGGCGGGATCCGCTGGAGGTATACCGGCGGCTGGTGCATATCAATCCGGTGCATTTTTCCGGGTTTGCCGATTTCGGTGATTTTCGCCTGATCTCCGGCTCGCCGGAACGGCTGGTACGCATTGCAGACGGACGTGCCTGCACGCGGCCCATTGCGGGTACCCGGCGACGGGGTTCACCGGCCGAGGAGCAGCGGTTTCTGCGTGAACTGCGCGAATCGGACAAGGAGCGGGCCGAACATGTCATGCTGGTCGATCTGGAGCGCAACGACCTGGGGCGGATCTGTCGGCCCGGCAGCGTGCAGGTGACCCGCCTGATGGAAATCATCAAGTATTCTCATGTGATGCATATCGAGTCACTGATCGAGGGGGAACTGAGCGCCGAAGCGGGGTTGTATGACACGCTGCGCGCCATGTTCCCCGGCGGCACCATCACCGGCGCACCCAAGGTGCGCACCATGGAGATCATTGCCGAACTCGAGCCGCATACGCGCGGGGCCTACACCGGTGCGCTGGGCTATGTGGCCGATGACGGCGCGCTGGACTTCAATATCCTGATCCGCACCATTGTGGAAAAACAGGGTATGGCCTGGGTGCAGGCAGGTGGCGGCATCGTGCACGATGCCATTCCCCGGCGCGAATATGCGGAAACGCTGCACAAGGCGCGCGCGCAACTTGAGGCACTGTAGCCGTCAACGCATGGCGCCCGTGGCCGGTTTCCGGCGCGCGGGATGACGCAGTGCCTGCAGTTCGCTAAGCTTGCCGCCGTTTGTAAAAAATAACGCCGTCCGCGGTGCGCCCGTGTAGCGGCAGGCATCGCTGTATTTGCGCAGCGTTACGCGAGCCATGAGGAGAGAACCGATGTCAGCACAGGGTAAGAAAGCAGCGCCGCTGGCAGGATGGCGCTGGGGTCCGTTTACCTTCCGTTTGCCCTTCTACCATACTCGGTTGCACTGGCCGGAATTTCTCCAGGGCATCGCGCTGGCCTCCGCCACTGGCCTGGCGCTGGTGCCGTTCATGATGACCTACTTCGATCTGAGCTTCGAGCAGGCCATCGCCATGTCATTCATGCATGGCTTCTTGATCGGCATTGCGCCCATTGCCTTCGGTGAACCCTATTCGCCGGGCTGGTTGACGCCGGCCCTGCCGCTGGTGATGGCCTTCGTGATCACCGGCTACGACACCCCGGTGGAGCGGCTGCAGGCGATGACGGCCATGACCATGGTGTTTACCGTCATGCTGGCCATCCTTGGCGCAACGGGACTGGGTCGCAAGCTGATGGAATGGCTGCCGGCGGCGCTCAAGGCGGGCATCATCATGGGTGCGGGTATCGCCGCATTCCAGCGTGTGTTCCTTGACGGTGATTCGTCGCTGGCCGATCAGCCCATCTCCACGGTGATTGCGTGCAGTGTGGCGCTGGTGTTGCTGTTCTCCATCCCGTTCCGTTTTCTCAAGTTGCGCGCGCGGCCGCTGATGGTCATTGGCGGGCTGGGTCTGCTGCCCGGCTTTCTTGCCGCCGCCTTCTTCGGCCCGCTGTTCGGTGAAGTGGAATACAACATCCGCTGGGAATTTTTTGTGCCACCGGTGGTTGAAACCTGGCAGGTGGTCTCGCCGTTCGCCATCGGCTGGCCGTCGTGGGAGATGTATCTGGCCGCAGCTCCGCTGGCGCTGATTACCTACATCATCCTGTTCGGTGATCTGGTGACCGGTAACGAGATTATCGAGGAGGCGCAGAAAGAGCGGCCGGATGATCCCATTGAGATTGATACCACCCGCTCGCACCTGTCGCTGGCTATTCGTAACCTGCTGATGGGTATCTCGGCGCCGTTCTTTACCACCCAGGGTCCGCTGTGGGCCGGGGTGCACGTGACCGTGGTGCAGCGCTGGCGCCAGGGTCGGCGCACCATGAGCAATCTGTTCAGCGGGGTGCACTCGTATTACTTCATGGGCATTCCGTTCATCTATTTTGTGTTGCCGTTGCTTACCGCACTGGAACCGCTGATGGGCGTTGCACTGTCGCTGACACTGGTGCTCACCGGCTTCGCCTGTGCCTATGTGGCCATGGCCATTCCGGCGCATCCGGTGGAGCGCGGCGTGACCGTGCTGACCGGCGTGGCGCTCGCGTTCTTCGAGCCCTGGCAGGGGCTGGCGGTCGGCGTGGTGGCGGCTGTGTTGCTGATCGGCGGCCGTGATGCGGTGCAAATGGAGCGCGCAGTTTCGGAACAGGAGCAGAGCTATCACAAGGCCCGCTCCGATGCCGCCGACAAGCGTGAGCAGAGCCGACGCTGAAGGGCTCTGCAGTGATCGGGGTGATCCATCGAACGTGCTTCGGGCGCGGCACGGTGGGTCACCCCGTTTCTGTGTCCATCACCCCGTGATGCAGGACCCCATCGAAATCCTTTATCAGGATTCGCACTACGTGGCGATTCGCAAACCGCCCGGGGTGCTGGTTCATCGTACGGCCATTTCGCAGGACCGCACCTTTGTGCTGCAGCAGCTCCGGGATCAGCTCGGCCGGCGCGTATATCCCGTGCACCGCCTGGACCGTGCCACCAGCGGCGTGCTGGTGTTCGCCCTGTCGCCGGAAGCGGCGCGGCGTCTGGTCGCCGCGTTTACCGAACGGCGGGTGAGCAAGGGTTATCTGGCCGTGGTGCGGGGTTATGCCGCGCCGCGCGGGCTGATTGACCGTCCGCTATCCACGGCTTCCGGCGGGTCGTCAACGCAGTCCGCGATCACGCGGTTCCGGCGCCTTGCCACTGTCGAGTTGCCGTATGCCGTGTCGCGTTATCCCACGGCCCGCTATTCGCTGGTATTGGCGCGCCCGGCCACCGGCCGCCAGCATCAGTTACGGCGCCACTTCAGCGGTGCCGACCACCCCATCGTCGGCGATACCACCTACGGCGACGGTTCTCACAATCGCTTCTTCCGTGAACAGTTCGGTCACTATCGCCTGTTGTTGATGGCACGTTCGCTCGCCTTTGTTCATCCGTTTACGCATCGTTCCCTGTTGATTACGGCGCCGCTGGATGCGTCATGGCGTGAACTGCTGGACCAGCTCGGCTGGTCGCATGTGGGCCGCCGCGACGGCGGCCCATGATGCCGGGTGCATCCATACCCCGTTTTGCTGCGTATATGTTGAGGAACCACTGATCATAGGGTCCTCGCAAGCCCTGTATCACAGGGTCGGGGGCGTTGAAGTCGAGGCGGGGAGGAAAACCAATGCGTGCAATCACTCTATATGTGGCTTTATGGGCGTTGTTGTCGGGCAGTTCCCAGGCGCTGGCGGAGGTGCGTGGTGAGGCTACGCTGGCCGCCATGCAGCCGCCGGTATGGCTGGAGCAGGACGGTCGAATGACACCCCTGCGGCCGGGGGACAGTTTTGGCCAGGGCGCTGAACTGGTGACCGGGCCTGGCGCGCGGGCGCGGCTGAACCTGCCCGACGGCGGGGTGGTGCGTCTGGGTGAGCGTGCCCGCTTCGCACTGGATCAGCTGGAAATGCAAAGCGCCGACGAGGGCCTGGTGACGGCGGCGACCCGCGTACTGCGCGGTGCGTTCCGTTACACCACCGGTTTGCTTGAGCGTGAACGCGAACGCGAGGTCACGGTGGAAGTCGGGGTGTACACGGCAGGCATTCGCGGCACCGATATCTGGGGTCGCTCACGCGAGGCCGACGGTGACCTGATGGCGTTGCTGGACGGCGAAATCGAGGTGTTCATTGCCGGCCAGGACGCACCGCTGCGCCCCGAGCCGCTGACCTTCCTGTCCCGCGCGCCGGGCACCGAGGCGGGCCGTGACCCGCAGCCCATCGACATGGATACGCTGGGAGAGTGGGCGGCCGAGACCGACTTGCACCCGCACCAGGGGGTGATGGAACCGGCCGCGCCATGGACGCTGGTGTTGATGTCGGTGCGTGACCGGTCGGTGGCCGAGGCGACTGCCGAAGGGTTGCGTGAGGCCGGCTATGCGGTGGCGGTGAGCGGCGCTCAGGTGCATGGCCGGAACTGGCATCGGGTGATATTGCCCGATTTTGTTTCCAGCCGTGATGCCGCGCACATCGGGGAACAGCTCGATGGACGTCTTGACGTCGAGGGTCCCTGGGTCAAGCGCGATTGATCGTGGCTGGTGCCTGCGCCGGCCTTCAGTCAGGCCGGCGGCAGGACCAGCAGCGCACACGGCGGGTGTGCGCAGAGTTGTTGCACGGTGTCGCGGCGCAGGGACCAGTTCCCGGTTTCACCATGAGCCACCAGTACCAGCAGGTCGGCGCCCCAGCTTCGCACCTCGTCGAGAATCACGTCCGTGGTCACGCCGTGCAATACAGCGCATTCATGCCGGCATTCCGGCGGCACATGCTGTGCGCTGAGTTTTTTCAGCAGCTCGCGTGCGCGGGCTTCCTGTTCGTCGGAAGACTCCTCGGGGACGGCCGGGAAGAACGCTGTGCCCTCAACACCGACTGCGGTCAGCAGGCGCAATTCACCGTCTTCGGCCAGTTGCGCTGCGGCGGTGGCCAGCGCGCGCGGTCCTTCTTCGGCATGCGTTGGATCAACGGCAACCAGAATCCTGTTGAACATCTTTGTTTCTCCCGGTTGTATGGTCAGACCGTTCCTGCCCGGTATCAGCCCATGGGGTTGTCATTGCCGCGCGGACTGTCGTCGTTCAGGGGCGTGGGCACACGCCCGGCCGCCATATCCTTGATGTCATAGCCATAGTAGTCGGCACGTACCGCCCGATAAAGGGCGATCCCCATGAAGGCGAGCAGCACACAGAACGGGAAGCCCAGCGTGGTGATCACGTTCTGGAGCACATCAAAGCCGCCGGCCAGCAACAGCGTACCGGCAATGGCGCCGATGGCCAGTGCCCAGAAGATCCGCTGACGCACCAGCGAGCGCTGGTCGGCGCGGCGCGAGAGCATATCGATGACCAGCGAGGCGGAATCGGCCGAGGTGGTCAGGAAGATGATAATGATCAGCACGCTTGCGCCGGCCGAAAACATGGCCAGCGGGAAGGCTTCAAGGAAAGAAAACAGTGCGACCGACACATCGGCCTGCACCTGGCTGGCCAGATCCACGCCGTGTTCGAGTTCCAGATTGATGGCGCTGAGCCCGAACACCGAGAACCACACGATGGTGAACAGCGTCGGTGCCAGCAGCACACCGGCAACGAACTGACGGATGGTGCGACCGCGCGAAATGCGGGCAATGAAGATGCCTACATAAGGTGCCCAGGAAATGGTCCAGGCCCAGTAGAAAACGGTCCAGCTGCGCTGCCAGTCGGTGTCCTGGAAAGCCTCGTTCCAGAAGGCCAGCCAGGGCAGCGTGTGCAGGTAGCTGCCGGCGCTCTCGATCATGCCGCGCATGATGAACAGCGTGGGTCCCACGGCCAGTACGAACAGCATCAGCATCACGGCGATCAGGATGTTGAACTGCGACAGGCGACGAATCCCCCGGTCCAGGCCCAGTGCCACCGAAATGGTGGCAATCACGGTAATGATGGCCAGCAGGCCGAGCTGGGTCACATGGTCATTCTCGATGCCGGTCAGGTAGTGCATGCCGCTGGCCAGCTGCAGCGTGCCCAGGCCGACCGAGGTGGCCACGCCGAACAGCGTGCCGAGCACGGCAATAATGTCGATCACCCAGCCCAGCGGACCGTGCACGCGCTTGCCGAACAACGGATAGAACAGGCTGCTGATGCGCACCGGCAGTTTGTGGCGGAAGGCGAAGTAGGCGATGGCCAGCCCGGGCAGGGCGAAGATCGTCCAGGTGTGCAGCCCGAAGTGATAGAAGGCGATGTTCATGGCCAGCTGCCCGGACTCGCGGGTGCCGCCTTCCACGCCTTCCAGCGGTGGGTTGTCGAAATGCGACATGGGCTCGGCCACGCCCCAGAACATCAGGATGGTGCCTATGCCGGCCGCAAACAGCATGGCGAACCAGGTGAAGGCACTGTATTCGGGCCGCTCGTCGTCGGCGCCCAGCCGGATGTTGCCGTAGCGGCTCATCGCGATCCAGATCAGAAAGATCAGCAAAGAGGTGACGGTCAGGATGTAGAACCACCCGAGGTAGGTGGATATCCAGGTGGTCAGGAAACCGAAGAAATCGGCAAACGGCTGGTGAAAGGGAATCGCCAGCCCCACAAAGACAACGGCAATGAGCGCCGAGGAAAAGAAAACCGCAGGGATGGTTTGCAGGCCGAGTCGGTGTTGCAGTCGTTCCAGCATCCTGTGCTCCTGTCCCGGAATGATGGGCCGCCAGAGGTTGTGATGCATGCCACCTTATCAAGGCTGGCGCGCCTTGCGTACCGGTCATGTTCAGTGGAGATGAACTCGCGGTCGTTTTCGGGATAGAATGCCGCCCGGTCGAAAGTCGCAGGCGCTGCTCTGGCGGTACTGCCTTTCGCATTTTTGCAGCGAGCCAGGATCGCGCATTCCCCCGTTGTGTGCACGGCAGCGGAATGTGTCCAGCGCCACCAAGAGCGTAACGATTCGGCACGCGAGACTCAGCGAGGTGAACATGAGTCAGACTCAATCCGCCGGTGTGCGCCTCAGGGCGGCACTGGATGCCGAGCAACCGCTGCAGGTTGCCGGCACCATCAATGCATTCAGCGCTTTGCTCGCCGAGCAGGCAGGGTTCCGTGCGATCTATCTGTCCGGCGCGGGTGTGGCCAACGCCTCCTTCGGTCTGCCCGATCTGGGCATCACCACGCTCAATGACGTGTGCGAGGACATCCGGCGTATTACTGCCGCCAGCTCGCTGCCGTTGCTGGTGGATGCCGATACCGGCTGGGGTTCGGCCTTCAATATCCGTCGTGCGGTGGCCGAGATGAGCCGGGCGGGCGCCGCCGGGCTGCATCTGGAAGACCAGGTGGCCGCCAAGCGTTGTGGTCACCGCCCCAACAAGGCGCTGGTGTCCAGCCAGGAGATGTGTGATCGCCTGCGGGCGGCCGTGGATGGCCGCAGCGACCCCGATTTCGTCATTATGGCGCGCACCGACGCGCGCGCCAGCGAAGGCCTGGAGGCCGCCCTGGAGCGGGCCGGTGCCTACGTGGAAGCCGGCGCGGACATGATCTTTGCCGAGGCCATGCAGGATCTGGACGATTACCGCGCCTTCACCCGCGCCATTGATGTGCCGGTGCTGGCCAATATCACCGAATTTGGTCAAACCCCCCTGTATACCCTGGACGAACTGCGCGAGGCCGGTGTGGCACTGGCCCTGTATCCGCTGTCGGCTTTCCGCGCCATGAACAAGGCGGCGCTGGAAGTCTTCCGGACACTGCGTGCCGAAGGCACCCAGCAGTCCGTGGTGGAGCGCATGCAGACGCGCGATGAACTCTATGAGGTGCTTGGTTACCACGATTACGAACGCAAGCTCGATGAGCTGTTTGCGAAGGAGAACACCCGATGAGCGAGAAGAAAATGGGCGCCGGCCTGCGCGGCATCACCGCCGGCGAAACGGCACTGTGCACCGTGGGCAAGGAAGGCACCGGTCTGACCTATCGCGGGTATGACATCAATGATCTGGCGGCCAACGCACAGTTCGAGGAAGTGGCGTACCTGTTGCTCTACGGCAAGCTGCCCGGCCGCAGCGAACTGGATGCCTATGTGAAACGTCTGCAGGGCCTGCGCGAGTTACCGGCGGCGCTGCGTGAAGTGCTGGAGCGTATTCCCGCCAGCGCGCATCCGATGGATGTGATGCGCAGTGGCTGTTCAGTGCTGGGCAACCTGGAAACCGAAGCGGACTTCAGTGAGCAGCAGGACGTGGCCGATCGCCTGCTGGCGGCGCTGCCCTCAATCATCTGCTACTGGTATCGCTTCAGCCACGACGGTGAGCGTATCGAGACTGCGACGGATGACGAATCCGTGGGCGCGCATTTCCTGCACATGCTGCATGGCAAGAAGCCCAACGCGCTGCACACGGCGGTGATGAATACTTCGCTGATTCTTTACGCCGAGCATGAGTTTAATGCTTCCACCTTTACCGCGCGGGTGTGCGCCTCGACCCTGTCCGATATGCATTCCTGCGTCACCGGCGCCATCGGTTCGCTGCGCGGTCCGCTGCACGGCGGTGCCAACGAGGCGGCCATGGACATGATCGAGCAGTGGTCCTCGCCGGAAGAGGCGGAAAAAGCATTGCGCGGCATGCTGGAGCGCAAGGAAAAGATCATGGGCTTCGGTCACGCCATCTACACCGAATCCGACCCGCGTAATGCGGTCATCAAGGAATGGGCGCGCAAACTGGCCGAGGAAGTCGGCGATACCACGCTGTTCCCGGTGTCCGAGCGCGTCGACCAGATCATGTGGGATGAGAAGAAGCTGTTCCCCAACGCCGACTTCTACCACGCCTCCGCCTATCACTTCATGGGCATCCCCACCAAGTTGTTCACGCCCATTTTCGTGATGTCGCGGGTGACCGGCTGGTGCGCGCATATCATGGAGCAGCGCGCAAATAACCGCATCATCCGGCCCAATGCCGATTACACCGGCCCGGATCTGCGCCCCTTTGAGGCGATTGACAA
>SLLK01000227.1 GCA_007134115.1 Gammaproteobacteria bacterium
ATCGGCATGTGCTCAATCAGCTCGACCGGCATCGCCGCCGGACCGCCCAGCGAGGCGGCGGCCGCCGCCATTTGTTGCGATGCGCGAATCATCCCGACCAGCGCGGCGTAGCTGTCTTCGCCGATATCCAGTGACTCGCGCGGCGCCAGGCACATGTCCTGCTCGGCGCGACCATCGAGGTAGTAACGGTGCATCCGGCAGGTGTGGCCGGCATAGTCGCGTTGCTCGTCCAGCGTCTCCAGCCGTCCTTCCGGGGGTTGTGTGCCGCCGGCGCGGCGGTGTTTGTCCAGCATGTCGCGGGCATGTTCGCGTTGTGCGGCGGGCAGTCGTGCGAGGCGTTGCTCCAGTGACTGCTGCAGTCTCTGCTCGAGGTTGGCGATGGTCTCGCGATCCAGCCGGGCGTAGCTTTGGCTGGCCGGGTCGACGATGATCACTTCGCCCGCCCCGGCGTTGTAAAGGGTGAACGCCTCGCCACCCTCGCTGCCCTGGTCGACACGCACCCATTCATTTCTTACCTGAAAGCGCACCGGGCGCCCGTCGGGCGTGTCGTCGTCCTTTTGCAGGAAATGCAAAGTGGCGGCCGGGGCTTCAGCGCTGGCCGCGGGTGGCGCGGCGACCAGGCACACGAGCATGGTCAGCAGGGTAACCCGAAGGTGTGTCAGCACAGGCATCATCCCCCGTCGGTGCAGATCGGCGTCACCTGCAGTCGGGCTTTTCAGGATGGCGGAAACCGCTCCAGTATCCCCTTGACGTATCGTTTTACCTGTTCCTCGGCAAAGCGCCCGTCACTGACATCGCGCGCTGCCCAGCCGCGCCAGATCAGCGCCTGTTCACCGGTCTCGATGATATCAAGTACCAGCACGCCCTCGTCACGCCGGTCGAGGTGGACCTGCTGGCCCAGGAACAGCGAGCTGCGCGAACCGAAGCCGCGACCAAACCCGACACCCAGCGATGACCCGCGGGTGCGCTCGCGTTCGCCGGTACTGTAGGTGACCAGGAAATCTGCTTCGTCTGCAGCCACCTCGCGATAGCCGCGGTCGGTGAGTTCATCACGTACCGCCTGCGCCACGCGTCGCGCCAGCAGGTCGTTATCCCATACTGCGCGCTCGTCATCGTCGGCGCGTTGCGGCGCCTGCCAGGCGAAGGTGTTCAGTTCGCTGAAGTTTGCCTGCGGATCGTGGTCACTGCGTGCGCCGAGACCGGCGCAAGCGCTCATGGCCAGGGCGCCGGCGAATAACAACAGCTGGCGGGCGTAACGCCGCAGCGGTCTTGCATTGCAGGGGTAAACGATCATGCCGGTGTGCCTCTGTAGGTCATGCCTGTATCAGTATAGACGTATGGCGGTCGACAGGGTTCCGGCTGCTGCCGCCACCCGGGCCCGGGTGGTGGCGATGCTCAGAAGCGGAAACCGAACTGCGCCCCGGCGCCCAGGTCATCGCTGTCGCGATACATGGCGGCCAGGTCGATATGCATGCCGAACGGTGAAAAGCCCAGCCCTGCAGTGAACATGTCCTGTCCGGTTTCGCTCAGGTTGGTGCGGTAACCGCCGCGCACCTGGACGTTACCGCCGAGGTTGTACTCGGCGCCGAAGCCCAGAATGCGGGTGGCATCTTCCTGGCCGATGGGATCATTTTCCAGCAGATCCAGATCGGCTGCGACCGTCACGCTGCCGTTGGGCGCCCAGGCAATGCCTGCGCGGAGCTGCGGGTCCAGATCAATCGGGTTGTCGTCCACCGTGCGTACCGTACGGCTGAACACGTTCTTGGCCACCAGGCCCGTACGCAGGGCGGGCGTGATGTCGTAGACCGCGCCGATATCGACGTTGATGCGTGTCTGGTCGGTGGTGCGCTCGTCGAAGTCTTCGGTCTCGGCGTCCTCGATGCGTTCGTTGAAATCGAAGGTTTCGATCTTCTGTACCTTGGGCGTGACGCCCAGCGAGAATTGGCCGAAATTGCGGCCGATGGAGACGCCGACTTCCTGTATCCCGGCGCCGAGGATGCGGGCACGGGAGGTAAGCTCGTCAACCGTGTCGGGATTCACCGAATCGCCGTCCTGTGCTGCATCCGTAACGGCAAGTATGTTGTTCAGGTCTTCCTCGGTGATATCCAGAATGCCACCCGCGACCACGCGTGCACTGGCGTGAACGGACATGGCAAAGCGCTCGCCGGGAACACCGATCACTGTGCCGGCAAAGGCTTCGCCCTCGATCAAACTATCGTCAATATTCTGCATGGAACCGCGCAGAGCGTTTCCGGTATTCACCAGATCCTGCGCTTCCTGTTCACTGCCATCGCAGGTTGCCGGGAAAGGGCTGCATGCCGTTGCATAGGCCCCCAGGGCTGCCTCGAAATTCTCTATGCGTTCTTCATCCTGAATATCGTCCAGATCATCGCGAAAATTATCGCGGTCTGAAAGGCGCACGCTGGCGATGGGAAACTCCACCGAAAAGCGGTCGCCATCGCGCGCCACGCCCAGCAGGGCGGGGTTGAAAAAGCCGGCGTTGCCGCTGTTGCCGGCGGCCACGCCCGCGCCGCCCATGGCCTGGGAGCGCGGATCGAAGGTGCCGAAAGGGGCGGCGGCCGCGGTGGTGGTGAGCATGGCCAGAGCCAGGCCGGTGCCCGCGGCAATCAGTCGTTGCGCGTTCATCGGATGATTCTCTCCGCTGTGTACGGCGCCGCGAGGCGCCGGTCCCCGGGAAGCTTGCATGATGGACTATAGCAGGGATGCCGGGGCACGGCAGCCCCCGGTTATCGGGACAACGGGCGCGCTGGCGCGTTCAGGCCGTGCGCTGGTCACCCATGGCGCGGGCCCGCTCACGGCTGGCCTGTGCTGCCGTCGTCACCGCCTGATGGTCGTAGTCGGCGGCCATCTCCGGCCAGCCCTGCAGGTGGGTGCACGCCAGCGCGGTCAGTGCATCCAGATGATCGTGGCGATCATTGAGCGCCGGAATGTAGCTGAGGTGGCCACCGCCCGCTTCGCTGAAGAATTCCGCGTTTTGCAGGGCAATTTCCTCCAGGGTTTCCAGGCAGTCGGCGGAAAAGCCGGGGCACACCACATCAAGCCGATTGAGTTCCTGGCGACCCAGCGCCATGACCGTTTCATCGGTGTAGGGCTGTAACCAGGGCTCGCGACCAAAGCGTGACTGGAAGCTGACTTGCCACTGCGCATCCGCCAGTTGCAGATGTTCGGCCACCAGGCGCGCGGTCTTGTGGCACTGGCAGTGATAGGGGTCGCCCTGCAGCAGATAGCGCAGGGGTACGCCGTGGAAGGAAAACAGCAACTTGTCGCCCTGCCCGTGCTCACGCCAGTGGTCACGGATGCTGTCGGCCAGCGCCTTTATGTAGCCCGGGTCGTCGTGATACTGGGTGATCATGCGCAGCTCGGGGACCCAGCGCCAGCGGCGCAGTTCCGCACTGACCGCGTCGAAAGTGGAACCTACAGTGGACCCGGAGTACTGCGGATACAGCGGCAACACCAGCAACCGCCGTACGCCGCGCTGGCGCAGTTCACGCATGGCTTCGGCGATGGCGGGCCGCCCGTAACGCATGCCCAGGGCCACGTGCACCGGGCCGGGCACCGTTTGCTTCAGGCGCTGTGCGATACCTTCGCATTGCCGGCGCGACATGGCCAGCAAGGGTGAGCCTTCCTCGCTCCATACCGCGCGATACGCTTCGGCGGATTTCGCCGGACGTGTGCGCAGCACGATACCGTGCAGAATGAGACGCCACAGCCAGCGTGGTGCCTCAACCACCCGGGGGTCCGCCAGGAACTCCCCCAGATAGCGTCGCAGCGCGCTGCTGGTGGGCGCGTCGGGCGTGCCCAGGTTGGTTATCAGGACGCCGGTGGCGGGGGTCTGGTCGTGGCGGAAATCGTCTTTGGCAGTGTAGCCAGGCATGCGGGCTCCGGTGCTGATGCAATGACTGCGGGATGGACCGCAGACATGGTTGACGGTGTGTGAACGCAGTCTACCGGCAATGGTCGCTGGCCGGGAAGTGAGGCTCACCGGTCACTTGCGCCATGCTGCGTATTGGTCTAGTTTTACGCCGGTTTGTGTAACATTGACGCGAGTGAGACTGCGCGCTGCGTCAGGGGTTCCATAGTCAAGGCGGACAAACGCCGGGGGAAGTGACCATGAACGATGTTGCGGATCGGGCGGAACAGCTTTTTGATCTGACGCCTACCGACGACCAGCAGATGATGCGTGAGAGCATGCAGCGTTTCGCCGAGAGCGAACTGCGCCCGGCCGCCCGTGACGCCGACACTGCAGGCCGTGCGCCCGACCAGCTGCTGGCGGCGGCGCACGCACTGGGCATCACCCTGCTGGCCGTACCCGAAGCCTTTGGCGGCGCCGGCAGCGAGCGTTCTCCGGTGGCCAACGCGCTGATTGCCGAAGACCTGGGGCGTGGCGATATGGCGCTGGCGCTGGCCATGCTCTCGCCGCTGGGGGTGGTGAATACCATCGTTGACCAGGGCTCCGCCTGGCAGTGTGAGCAGTATCTGCCGCGCTTTGCCGGAGATACCTTCGTGCCGGCGGCGACGGCGGTGATGGAGCCGGCGGCCATGTTTGATCCGGCTGCCCCGGCTTGTGTGGCGCGCCGCGATGGTGACGGCTATGTCATCGACGGCGAGAAATCGATGGTGGCCCTGAGCGGCCGTGCCCCGCTGATGCTGGTGCTGGCCGCGCTGGAGGATGACGGACCGGCGCTGTTTATTGTCGAGGGGGACGCCGCGGGGGTCTCGATCAGTGCCGAACCCGTCATGGGCCTGCGCGCGCTGGAGCCGGGCCGCGTCAGGTTCGAAGGTTGCCGGGTTGCGGCCTCGGCACTGCTCGGTGAAGCCGAGCAGCGATTCGACCTGCAGCGCTTCCTGGCCCTGAGCCGGCTGGGCCTCGGCGCCGCCGCGGTGGGTGTGGCTGATGGATTGCTGGCGCACGTGATCGATTACACCAACGAACGTGTGGCGTTCGGTGAGCCGATCAGCCATCGCCAGTCGGTGGCCTTTATGGTGGCCAATATCGGTATTGAACTTGAAGGCATGCGCCTGATGGTGCAGCGAGCCGCCGCGCGTGCCGAACAGGGGCTGGATTTCCAGCGTGAGGCCACACTCGCGGCGCGGTTTTGCGCCGATCACGCCATGGAGATCGGCACCAATGGAGTGCAGTTGCTGGGTGGTCACGGCTTCACGCAGGAGTACCTGGAGGAGCTCTGGTACCGTCATCTGCGCGCCGTGGCCATTGTCGAAGGCTGCTTCAGCATCTGAGCGGGGATGCCCCGCGAACAACACAGTGAGCTGATCATGATCAATCTGGAACTGCCCAAACAACTGCGTGACGTGGCCGACATGGCCCACTATGTGGGCAAGGACATGTTTCGCCCCATCTCCCGCAAATACGATCGTGCCGAACACGAGTACCCCAAAGAGATCGACGCCCTGCGCGAATTGATGGCCGGTGCCGGGCGCGGTACGAGCAGTGGCGGCAAGAGTGAGTCACGGCCCTCCGGTGTGACCAACGGCACCAACATGGCCTCGGTGGTGGGCATGATCGAGATGTGCTGGGGTGATACCGGACTGGCGCTGAGTATCCCCGGCCGCGGTCTGGGTAACGCCGCGATCATGGCGGTGGGCTCGCCGGCGCAAAAGGAGAAGTTCGGCAAGCAGTGGGCGGCGATGGCGATTACCGAGCCCGCCGCCGGTTCGGACTCGGGCGCCATCAAGACCACGGCACGGCGCGAGGGCGACGACTGGGTGCTTAACGGCGAGAAAATCTATGTGACTGCCGGGGATCGCTGTGAGGCGGTGGTGGTGTGGGCGACGATCGATAAAGCGGCAGGCAAGGCGGGCATCAAATCCTTCGTGGTGGAAAAAGGCACGCCGGGCATGGAAGTGGTGCGGCTGGAGAAAAAGTTGGGTATTCGCGCCTCGGATACCGCCGCGATCAGTTTTTCGAACTGTCGTATCCCGCAGGAGAACCTGCTTGGCTCGGCGGAGATTGCCGATGCCAAGAAAGGCTTCGGCGGGGTGATGCAGACCTTTGATAACACCCGCCCGATGGTCGCCGCCATGTCGCTGGGCGTGGGACGTGCGGCGCTGGAAGTTGCGCGTGAACTGCTCGCCCGCGAAGGTGCGCGCATCCCGGCTTACGCGCTCGCGCAGTGCCGGCGTACGACGGTGGAAGACGAGTTGATCCGGCTTGAAGCCCAGTGGGAAGCGGCGCGCTTGCTGACGCTCAAGGCCGCGTGGATGGCCGACAACGGGCAGCGCAATTCACTCGAGGCGGCCATGTGCAAGGCCAAGGCGGGACGCATGGGCAACGAAGTGACCCTGCGCTGTGTGGCACTGTGTGGTGTGCTCGGTTACGGCGAGGACGAATTGCTCGAGAAATGGGCCCGGGATTCCAAGATTCTCGATATTTTCGAGGGTACCCAGCAAATACAGCAATTGATTGTGGCACGCCAGTTGCTCGGCAAAAGTTCACGCGAGCTTAAATAACCGCGGTCGTTGCTCAAGCGTGGGTGGCAGCCACCACGATCCGGTCCCGGCCGCCGTCCTTGGCGCGAAACAGTGCGCGGTCGCAGCGCGCCAGCAGGGCCCGCGGAGTATCGTCAACAGCCGGGTCAAATACGGCAACGCCCTGACTCACAGTGAGCAGCCCGCCGGCGTCTTCCGGGCCATGATCAATGGCCAGTTCGGCGATCATCTCGCGTACCCGGCTGCTGACCATTCGGGCGCCCTCAAGATCCGTGTCGGGCAGCAAAATCACGAATTCCTCGCCCCCGTAGCGTGCCGCCAGATCGGCGGGCCGCTGCGCCGCCTGCTCGATGGCGCGTGCCACCGTCGTGAGACAGGCATCACCGGCGATGTGGCCGTGGGTGTCGTTGTAGGCCTTGAAGTGGTCGATGTCGGCGAGCACCAGGGCCAGTGTGCGGCGCGCCGGATCCCGCTGGGTGCGTTGCCATTCGCGGGCAAAGACTTCGTCGAAATGCCGACGGTTGGCGACGCCGGTCAGGCCGTCGACCATGGACATGCGGCGCAGCGCGACGGATTGCTGTTCGAGACGGCGGTTTTGTTCATCGATGAGCTGGTTGCGCTCCTGTTGATCACGCAACAGATTGACGATGGTGTATTTGCGATGACGCGCCATGCCGTTGACCACCGCCGACAGGATGTCGAGACAAAAAGTCATGGCGATGATGATGGTGAAGAGCTCCGGCTCCAGGGTATGCGGTTGCGGCGTGATCAGCAGGTAGGCCGCCGAGAAGGCAAACAACATACCCAGTCCGAACAGCAGAGTGGCGCGGAAGCCGAAGTTCAGGCCATAGAACACAAGTACCACCGGCGTGCCCACGAGCAGAATGAAAGCGCTCACCGCGCCGAACTGATCGACGATCGCCACTGCCAGTGACAGTCCGGTGTGGAGCATGGTCGAGGCGGCGGTGACGCCCTTGTAGCCCAGCGGGCCGCGCTCGATGAAGCCGCCGCGGACATAGACAAAATTGGCCGCCACCACCACGGCGGCCAGGGATACGAATACTGCCACCGGGAGCACGCCGATGGCACTCATTTCCAGGCCGCGCGCGAGAGCGACAAAACCCGCCAGCGCGACCCAGTAGGCTCCGCTTGCCAGCGCCGCATGGCCTGCCAGGACGCGCTTGCGATGCAGGTCGGCGGGCCGGGTCACGCCACTGGCGACGCTCAAGGGCGTGTCAACGGGGGCTTTCATGGCATGGATACACGTGGCCGTTTATTGTTTAGTAGAACAGGACAGTAGCATCCAGCGCCGCTAATGGCACCCATTGCAAACGATGCTGGACAGTCGACACCGGGACTCAGCGCTGCTGCTGTGCCAGTTGGGCCTCCAGTTTGCGGGCATCGGCGGCAAAGCGCCGTATCCCCTCGGCCAGTTTCTCTGTGGCCATGGCATCTTCGTTGAGCTGCCAGCGGAACGTGTTTTCATCAAGTTCCTGTGCGCTGATCTCGGCACGCCTGGCTGCCTCCGGATCCAGCCGTCGGGTCACCTCGCCGGTATCCGCCTGCAGTTCTTCAAGCAGGGCGGGCGAAATCGTGAGCAGATCACAGCCGGCAAGTTCCAGCACCTGGGCGCTCTTGCGGAAACTGGCACCCATGATTTCGGTGTCATGACCGAATTTCTTGAGGTAGGTGTAGATGGTCTGTACCGAGAGCACACCGGGGTCCTGCTCCGGGGCATAGTCTTCCACCTTGTCGTGCTGGCGGTACCAGTCGTAAATACGGCCCACGAAGGGCGAAATCAGGGTGGCGCCGGCCTGCGCACAAGCGATTGCCTGGCCCAGACAGAACATCAGCGTCATGTTGCAATGAATACCTTCGCGCTCAAGCACGCGGGCCGCCTCAATGCCTTCCCAGGTGGCGGCGAGCTTGATCAGTATGCGCTCGCGTTCGATGCCGGCTTCTTCGTAAAGCGAGATAATGCGCCGCCCGCGCTCAATGCTGGCGTCGCGATCAAATGACAGGCGGGCATCCACCTCGGTGGAGACGCGGCCGGGAATGAGTTCCAGAATGGCCTGGCCGAATTTGACCGACAGGCGCGTCATGGCGTCGTCCAGTTGTTGCGACTCGCTTCCCGCGCCTCGCCCGGCCTCGTCCAGTGCCGCCGCGATCAACGCCTGCGCCTGTTCGCCACCACTGGCGGCGAGGATGAGTGTGGGGTTGGTGGTGGCATCGGTGGGTCGGTAGGCCCGTATACTTTCCAGGTCGCCCGTATCGGCAACCACCACGCTGTGCTTGCGCAGGGCATCCAGACGATTGGCGCCTGCTGCGTCTCGTGGCGCTGTATGACTTGCACTCACTGGTTACACTCCTCGGCCAACTGGCGTTGTTTGCGTTCAATACGTTCCTGGCGCTGGTCTTCGCTCAGGTAAACCATTTCACCCGTGTCTTCGTCGGGCATTCGCGGGCGGGCGCGGGTGCGCAGAAACTCGATGCGCTCCCGTGTTTCCTCGCACCAGGCCTGGCGTCCTGCCTCTTGTTCGCGGCGCTGTTCTTCTACCTGCTGTTCATGCTCGCGGAGGCGGCGCTCCTGGCGCATGCGATCGGCGCGCTCACGCACGCCGGACTCCGGCTGTTCGTCGGCGTCGCCGTCCGCCCGCTGGCCTGGGCGCTGTATTCGCTCCGCGCTGCCCGCCGGTGGTGGCCGGTCGCTGTAGTGCACCTCACCTTCGCTGTCTACCCAGCGGTACATTTCGTCTGTTGCCGCGGCGCTTGAGGCGATGACTGCGACGCCCAGGACGAGGGACAACAGCAGATGGGCAAGATCAATTCTGGCTGGCATCAGGGCGATTCTCCGCCTTTGCTGAAGTCGGGCCATTCATCATACCGCGAGCGCCCATGGTGTCACAGGGGGCCGTCATGCAGCACGCTGCGCGGGCATGTCACGGCGCGGGATGTGCGCCCGTCCGGCTCAGGTCAGGCCGAAGAAGCGTCGGGCGTTGGCGGTGGTGTGCTGCGCCAGGGTGTGCGGGTCCTCGTCACGCGCCGCGGCCACCGCATCGGCGATGTGCGGCAGGAAGGCGGGCTCGTTGCGGCGATTGCGCGGTTTGTCCGGCATGTCGCGTGGCAGCAGATAAGGGCAATCGGTTTCCACCATGATGCGCTGTGGCGGGATGCGCCCGACAATGTCACGCAGGTGAGTGCCGCGGCGTTCATCGCATATCCAGCCGGTCAGGCCGATGTGGGCGTCCAGATCAAGGTAGGCGGCAAGTTCCTCTGCGTCACCGGTGAAGCAGTGCACCACGGCGTCTACCAACCGCGGTCGATAGCGTTCGAGTATCTTCAGGAAATCCGCATGCGCTTCGCGTTGATGCAGAAATACCGGCATCGCCAGATCG
>SLLK01000201.1 GCA_007134115.1 Gammaproteobacteria bacterium
AGGGCGAGCACCGCCAGTGTGTTGAACATGTTGGATCCGAGCACGTTGCCAATGGCGATGTCGTACTCACGGCGCAGTGCGCCGGCAACGCTGGTAGCGAGCTCGGGCAGACTGGTGCCGACGGCGACGATCGACAGGCCGATCACCAGTTCGCTTACGCCCAGCGTGCGGGCGCTCTGCGTGGCGCCCCACACCAGCATTTGTGCGCTGGCGAGCATGACCAGCAGGCTGACCAGTAACCAGGTGATGGCGGGTGCTGGCGATGACTGCCGGGGCACGCTGCGAACGTACTCGGACGTCAGCGGGTCGTCCGGCTCGCTGTGACGACCCAGCCACACCAGCCAGACCATGAGCCCGACCAGTCCGCTGATCAGAATGAGACCGTCGAGCCGGCCCAGGTGCGCATTGGCCAGCAGTGCAGTGGCCAGCAGCATGATCAGGGCCAGCACCGGGAACTCGCGGCGCAGGGTCAGGGACTGCACGGTGAGGGGGGCGCACAGGGCCGCGGCGCCCAGCACCAGGGACATGTTGGCGATATTGGAGCCGATGGCGTTGCCCACGGCGATACCGGGGCTTTGCTGGATGGCGGCCATCGCCGAAACCAGTAGTTCCGGTGCGGAAGTGCCCATGGCAACGACCGTGAGGCCCACGATCAGGGTGGAGATGCCCAGGGCGCGGGCAAGACCGGCCGCTTCGCGCACGAAGCGATCAGCACTCCACACCAGCAGCACCAGCCCGAGGGCTACCACACCGAGATAGGTCAGCATGGGCGCATGATACCGGATTGGCCGGCGTCACGGGCACCCGCGTATTTCCCGCAGCCCGGCTTTTTCTATATCATTGCCGGGCTGTACTTTTGTCTCGGGACCGGCTTCGCCCGGGGCCGGGTCAAGACAAGCGGGAGATGCCAGTGATGACGCCCGAAACGATCGAACAACTGATTACAGAACACATGCCCGAAGCCCGGGTCAGCGTGGCCGGTGACGACGGCACCCATTTCCAGGCCGCGGTGATTTCGCCGGCCTTTGAGGGCAAGCCGATGCTGGCCCGTCACCGCATGGTCTACGAGGCGCTGGGCGCAAGGATGGGCGGCGAAATCCATGCCTTGTCGCTGCGTACGCTGACACCCGCTGAGCGAGATGCGCAGTCCGCCTGAGCGCTGGGCGACAACCTTCGGGCAACGCTGACCGCGCCACGGCGCGGAAACGCTCCGGCGTGCCCCAACAGCTACGGAGTGAGTCCCTTTGGACCAACTGATTGTGACCGGCAACGGCGCGTTGACGGGTGAAGTGCGCATATCCGGCGCCAAGAATGCTGCGCTGCCCATTCTGGCTGCCACCATGCTGGCGGACGGCCCGATCCTCATAGACAACGTGCCGCATCTGCACGATGTCACCACCATGATCGAGTTGCTCGGTCGTATGGGGGTGCAGGTGACGCTCGGTGAGCGCATGCAGGTGGAAGTGGATCCGCGTGGCGTGCACACGCTGGCCGCGCCCTATGAGCTGGTCAAAACAATGCGCGCATCCATTCTGGTTCTGGGGCCGCTGCTGGCGCGCTACGGTGAAGCGGAGGTTTCCCTGCCGGGTGGCTGTGCCATCGGGTCGCGGCCGGTGGACCTGCATATCCGCGGACTCACCGCCATGGGTGCGGAGATTCGCGTTGAAAACGGCTATATCCGTGCCCGCGCCGGACGTCTCAAGGGCGCACGTATTGTGCTGGAAACGGTCACAGTGACGGGAACGGAAAATCTGATGATGGCGGCTTGCCTGGCCGACGGTGAAACCATCATCGAGAATGCCGCGCGCGAACCGGAGGTGGTGGATCTGGCACGCTTCCTGTCGGCGATGGGTGCGCGTATCGAGGGTGCCGGTACTGATACCCTGCGGATTCAGGGGGTGCGCAGCCTGCATGGTGCGCGTCACCAGGTGTTGCCTGATCGTATCGAGGCCGGGACTTATCTGGTGGCCGGGGCCATCACGCGCGGAAAAATCATGGCGCGCGGCGCCTGCCCGGGTGTACTCGATGCGGTGTTGCAGAAGCTGCGCGAAGCGGGCGCTGAAGTCACCGTGCACGGTGAGGACATTGAGCTGGACACGGGCGGCCGCCGGCCGTCCGCGGTCAACGTGCGTACCGCGCCGTACCCGGCTTTTCCCACCGACATGCAGGCGCAGTTCATGGCGCTCAACACGGTAGCCGACGGTGTGGGCACCATCGCCGAAACGGTGTTTGAAAATCGTTTTATGCACGTACAGGAGATGCAGCGCATGGGTGCGCGCATCCAGGTCGAGGGCAACCTGGCTGTGGTCACCGGCTGCGAAACGCTGACCGGGGCACCGGTGATGGCGACTGATCTGCGGGCGTCGGCCAGCCTGGTGCTGGCGGGTCTGGTGGCCGAAGGGGATACCACGGTGGATCGCATCTATCATCTGGATCGTGGCTATGAGCGTATCGAGGAAAAGCTGGGTCAACTGGGCGCGAAGATCCGGCGTGTGAGGAAGTAACGGAGGCGGGCATGAACCAGGGCGATTAACCTCAGCAGCTGATTATCGCGCTGTCCAAGGGGCGCATATTCCGCGATACCCTGCCGCTGCTTGAGCGGGCAGGTATCCGGCCGGCCGAGGATCCGGAGAACAGTCGGCGCCTGGTGATCGACACCGACGTGCCGGGGGTTCGCTTGCTGATATTGCGTGCCTCCGATGTGCCCACCTACGTGGAATATGGTGCCGCCGATGTGGGCGTGGCGGGCAAGGATGTGTTGCTGGAGCACGGTGGTGACGGCCTCTATGAACCGCTGGACCTGGGCATTGCGCGTTGCCGCCTGATGACGGCAGGCATGGCCGGCGCCACACCGGCGACCGGGCGTCTGCGGGTAGCCACCAAGTACGTGAATGCCACGCGGCAGTTTTTCGCCGGGCGTGGCCAGCAGGTAGAGATTATCAAGCTGTACGGTTCAATGGAGCTGGCGCCGGTGGTAGGCCTTGCGGACTGCATCGTGGATGTGGTGGATACGGGTAATACGCTGCGTGCCAACGGGCTGGTGCCGCTGGAGCATATTGCGGACATCAGTTCACGGTTGATCGTCAACAAGGCGTCTCTCAAAACCAAGAACCGGCTGGTGCGGGGGTTCATAGACAGTATGCGCCTGGCCACGAAACAGGTGACAGCATGAAGATTACCCGCCTGAACTCTGATCAAGCGGATTTTTCCGTTCGACTGGATGCGTTGCTGGCGCGCCTGGGCCCGGACGACGAGGAGGTCACGCAAAGCGTGACGGCGATACTGCGTGATGTGCAACTGCGCGGTGACCAGGCGCTGCTGGAATATACGCAGACATTCGACCGTCTGACGCTGGACGCCGCGGCTGCGCTGGAGATTCCGGCGGCACGACAGCAGGAGGCGCTGACACGCATCCCGGCGGCACAGCGCGAGGCGCTGGAGAAGGCCGTGGAGCGCCTGCGCCACTATGCCGGACACCAGCGTATGCAATCGTGGCGTTATCGCGATGAGTTCGGCAACGAGCTGGGGCAGGAGGTGCGTCCGCTGGACCGGGTGGGCGTGTATGTGCCCGGCGGCAAGGCGGCTTATCCCTCATCCGTGCTGATGAATGTGGTGCCGGCTCGGGTGGCCGGTGTGGCGGAAGTCATCATGTGCGTGCCCACGCCCGATGGGCGGGTTAACGACATGGTGCTGGCCGCTGCCGCCATTGCCGGTGTGGATCGCGTCTTTACCCTGGGCGGTGCGCAGGCGGTAGGTGCGCTGGCCTATGGTACCGAAACGGTGCCGGCGGTGGACAAGATCGTGGGGCCCGGCAACCGCTTTGTGGCGGCCGCCAAGCGCCTGGTCTACGGCATTGTGGGCATCGACATGATCGCCGGTCCCTCGGAAATACTCGTGGTTTGTGACGGCAATGCCGATGCGGACTGGGTGGCCATGGATATGTTCGCCCAGGCCGAGCATGACGAGGATGCTCAGGCGATCCTGGTGTGCCCGGATGCTGACTTTATAGAAAAGGTGCTGGACAGCGCGGAGCGTCAGCTCGCCGATTTGCCGCGGGCAGCCATTATCACTGCCTCAATGGCGGCGCGTGGCGCAGTGGTGCAGGTACGCGACCTGGAAGAGGCGCTGGCGGTCGTCAATCAGGTGGCGCCGGAGCATCTGGAAGTGTCGGTGGCCGATCCGGAGGCTTTTATCAGCCGGGTGCGGCATGCCGGTGCCATGTTCCTGGGTCGCTACAGCGCCGAAGTGCTGGGTGATTATTGTGCCGGGCCCAATCACGTGTTGCCCACGGCGCGCTCGGCGCGTTTCTCCTCGCCCCTGGGTGTATATGATTTCCAGAAGCGCTCCAGTGTGATCTATTGTTCGCCACAGGGCGCTGCCGAGCTCGCGCCGGTGGCTGCCGAGCTGGCACGCGGCGAGGGTCTGGAGGCCCATGCGCGATCCGCTGAGTACCGTGGCCGGGGTGAAGGTTGAGCGTCCGGGCGCAACAGGGGGTGCAGCGCTGGGTGCGCGAGGAAGTGCGTGCGTTGTCCGCCTACCATGTGCCGGAAGCCGACGGTGCGATCAAGCTGGATGCCATGGAAAACCCCTACTCGTGGCCCGAAGAGATGGTCGATGAGTGGCTGGAACGGCTGCGCCATGTGACCCTCAACCGTTATCCCGACCCGGCGGCGCGGTCGCTGACGCCGGCGCTGCGGGCCGCTCTGGCCGTGCCGGATGGCGCGCAGCTGTTGCTGGGCAATGGTTCCGATGAGCTGATCCAGTTGCTGTGTCTTGCCGTGGGTGGCCCGGGCCGTACCTTGCTGACGCCGGAGCCGGGTTTCTCCATGTACGCCATGATTGCCCGGTTTACCGGCACGGCTTATCACGGTGTGCCGCTGAAGGCCGATTTCAGTCTGGACGGGCCGGGCATGCTGGCGGCGATCTCAGAGCATCAGCCGGCGCTGGTTTTTATTGCCTGGCCCAATAATCCCACCGGCAATCTGTTTGATGCCCAAACGTTGCGGGAAATACTGCGCGCGGCGCCCGGTCTGGTGGTGATTGACGAGGCCTACACCGCTTTTGCCGGCGAGAGTTTTTTGCCCGAACTGGCGCAGTGGCCCAACCTGCTCGTGATGCGCACCCTGTCCAAGGTGGGGCTGGCCGGATTGCGCCTGGGCCTGCTCGCCGGTGCGCCTGCCTGGCTGGAGCAGCTGGACAAATTGCGCCTGCCGTATAACGTCAATGTGCTGACCCAGGTCAGTGCCACTTTCGCTCTGGCGCACGCCGATGTGCTTGAGGCCCAGGCGCGGCGTATTGTGCGTGATCGCGAGGCATTGCAGCGCGAACTGCAACGCCGGGAGGGCTTTGAGGTGTTTCCCAGCAGCGCCAATTTCCTGCTGGCGCGCGTGCCGGCGGGGCGCGCGGGCGAATTTCATGCCGGCTTGCGCGAACGCGGGGTGCTGGTCAAGTGCCTGCACGGCGCGCATCCGATGCTGGGCGACTGCCTGCGTATCACCGTGGGCACGGCGGCCGAGAACCGGGCCTTGCTGGCCGCACTGGATCAAATGCTCGCGCCGGAGTAGTGAATCCGGTGCCCCGGCGTGTATAATTCCGCCTTCGTTTGCGTTGCCGGTTTGTCAGTCTGTCGTGTACGGGCCATCGTGATCGGGCGGAAATGCGCACACTTCGCGTTTAGCGGATGGCAGGCGTGGTCGGGTCGCGCCGTTCGTTCGCGGGCGAGGGCGGAGCAAGATCGCACGCAGTTAATATTTGTGGGGGACACCTGAATGACCAAAGGTAGTGTCGATACCAGCAGACGTCGTTTTCTGACCCGGGCGACGGTTGCCGTGGGGGGCGCCGGGGCCGCCGTCGCCCTGTATCCGTTTCTGGCCTCGATGGCGCCGAGCGAGCGCGCGCAGGCTGCGGGCGCGCCGGTGGAAGTGGATATCAGTGCGCTGGCGCCGGGCGAGCGGCTGACACAGGAATGGCGCGGTCGGCCCGTATGGATTGTGCGCCGCACCGAGGAGATGCTGGAGCGCCTGCGCACCCAGGAGATCAATCTGCGCGATCCCGAGTCGCGCCAGGAGCAGCAGCCCGAATATGCGCGCAACGAGCTGCGTTCGGTGCGTGACGAGTACCTGGTGCTGGTGGGTATCTGCACGCACCTGGGGTGTTCACCATTGTACCGGCCCGATGCGCCGGCGCCGGAAATTCGCGACGACTGGACAGGTGGCTTCTACTGCCCCTGTCACGGGTCGTATTTTGATCTGGCCGGCCGTGTGTACGCGGGGGTTCCTGCGCAGTTGAACATGGCCGTGCCGCCGCATCGCTATGTGAACGACACCCTGCTGGTGATCGGCGAAGACAAAGGAGAGGCGTAAATGAATGCCAAGGCCAGTGGCGGATTGCTCGGCTGGATCGATGAGCGTTTTCCGCTCACCCGTATGTGGAACGAGCATGTGGGTCAGTATTACGCGCCGAAGAATTTCAATTTCTGGTACTTTTTCGGCAGCCTCGCATTGCTGGTGCTGGTCAACCAGATTGTTACCGGCATCTTCCTGACCATGCATTACAAGCCCAGTGCTGAAGAGGCATTCGGTTCTGTTGAATACATCATGCGTGATGTGAACTGGGGCTGGCTGATCCGCTACATGCACAGCACCGGCGCATCGGCGTTCTTTGTCGTGGTGTATCTGCACATGTTCCGGGCCATGCTCTACGGGTCCTACCAGCGTCCGCGCGAGTTGCTGTGGATTCTCGGTATGCTCATTTACGTGGTGCTGATGGCCGAAGCCTTTATGGGCTATGTGCTGCCCTGGGGGCAGATGTCCTACTGGGGCGCCCAGGTCATCATTTCGCTGTTTGGCGCCCTGCCGTTTTTTGGCGACGAACTGACCACCTGGATTCGCGGCGACTTCGTCATTGGTGACGCCACGCTGAACCGCTTCTTTGCCCTGCACGTGATCGCCCTGCCGCTGGTGCTGCTGGGGCTGGTGGTCGCGCATATCCTGGCACTGCATGAAGTGGGTTCGAACAACCCCGACGGCATCGACATCAAGAAGAAGAAGGGCAAGGACGGCAAACCGCTGGACGGCATTACCTTCCATCCCTATTACACGGTCAAGGATCTGTTCGGCGTCGGCGTGTTCCTGATCCTGTGCGCGCTGGTGATTTTCTACGCCCCGGAGATGGGCGGGTTGTTCCTTGAGCATCCCAACTTCGAGCGTGCCGACCCGCTGGCCACGCCCGATCACATCGCGCCTGTGTGGTACTTCACGCCCTTCTACGCCATTCTGCGTGCGGTGCCCAATGACCTGGCCGGCGTGGTATTGATGTTTGCCGCAGTGCTGGTGCTGTTCTTCCTGCCCTGGCTGGATCGTTCGCCGGTGCGCTCCATTCGCTATCGCGGCTGGATGTACAAGACGGCGCTGACGCTGTTTGCCATCAGCTTCGTGGTGCTGGGCTATCTTGGCACGCAGCCGGCGGGTGGCCTGTACACCATTCTGGCGCAGGTGTTCACGCTGATCTATTTCGCTTTCTTCCTGCTCATGCCCTTCTATACCAGATGGGACAAGACCAAACCTGTGCCGGAAAGGGTGACGGACTGATGAGAAAGATAATTGTCCTGTTGATTGCTGCACTGTTGCTGCCGGCTTCTGTTTACGCGGCAGGGGGCGGCAGTGCCGGTGCGGATCGTGTGGATCTGGATGTGCATAATCGCGTTTCATTGCAACGCGGCGCACGTATCTTCCACAACTATTGCCTGAGTTGTCACAGTGCGCAATACATGCGTTACGGGCGTATGGCGGATGACCTCGGCCTGCCCCGCGAGGTTGTGGAAGAGAACCTCATGTTCACCACCGACAGCATTTACGACACCATGACGGTGGCGATGCCGCCGGAGGATGCCGAACAGTGGTATGGTCAGGCGCCGCCGGACCTCACGCTCATCGCCCGTTCGCATGGGCCGGATCACATTTACAATTTCATGCGTTCGTTCTATCGCGATGATGAACGGCCCTCGGGCATGAATAATCGTGAGCTGTCCAATACCAGCATGCCGCATGTGCTGGTGGAACTGCAGGGGGTGCAGGAGGCGGTGTACGAGGAAGTCGAGGTGAATGGCGAAACGGAACAACGCTTCGTCGGCTTCGAGATTGTGCGTGAGGGCAGCATGAGCCCGCGCGAGTATGATCGGGCGATGACCGATCTGGTGAACTATATGACCTATATCTCGGAGCCGGCGCGCCTGAAGCGCGAAAAGCTGGGGCTGTGGGTGATTATCTTTCTGGCCGTATTCACGGTGCTGGCCTACCTGCTTAAACAGGAATACTGGAAGGACGTGCACTGAATACGCCGGCGTATCCCGGAGCGATCGATGCATCGCTCCGGGTCTCGCGGCCCGCCGCGGTAATTTCCCACAGGTGCCGTCAAGCACAGAGGACAATCATGACCGTGGTCGCAAACAAACGCTCGGTGATGTCGCTTTTTTCGCGGCCCGCCTGTCCCGATTGTCACCGGGTGCGCATCGTGCTCGCCGAGAAAGGCATTGCCTACGAGGCTGTGCTGGTTGATGGCGGGGAGATTCCCGAGGATCTGCTCGACCTCAACCCTTACCATTCGGTGCCTACGCTGGTTGATCGTGAGCTCGCACTGTACGAGGCGCGCGTCATCATGGAATATCTTGATGAGCGTTTTCCGCATCCGCCGTTGATGCCGGTGGATCCGGTTGCCCGGGCGCGTTTCCGGCTCGCCATGTATCGCATTGAGCGTGACTGGTACACGCTGGTCGCGGAGCTTGATCAGCAACGCACCGGCAAGGCGGCTGCCGCGGCGCGCAAGACGCTGCGCGAGCGTGTGTTGTCCAGCAGCGAAGTGTTTGCCGCTTACCCGTATTTCCTCAGCGAGGAATATTCCATCGTCGACAGCACCATACTGCCGATACTGTGGCGCTTGCCCGCCTATGGCGTGGAGTTGCCCGACCAGGCAGCGCCCATCATGGAATATGCCGAACGCATGTTTGCCCGGGAGCCATTCCAGCGCAGCCTGACGGAGGCTGAACGGGATATGCGCGGCGGTCGCTGAGTGACTGGCGGCGGTGATGCGCCGGCGCGCAGGCTGTCGGAAGTTGTTCGCAAAACCCGGGGTCCAGAATGAATTCTCGCAAGCCGTACCTGATCCGGGCCATCTACGACTGGATTGTGGACAATCACTGCACACCCTATCTGCTGGTGGACTGCGCGCAGCCGGATGTGCAGGTGCCCGATGAGCATGTGCAGGACGGCAAGATTATCCTTAATATCGGGCCCACTGCAGTGCACGGCCTGTCGCTGGATAACAGCGGTATTTTTTTCAGCGCCCGCTTTTCCGGTCGGTCCCGCGAAATTCATGTGCCGCCTGTGGCCGTGCTGGCGCTTTATGCCCGCGAGAACGGTGAGGGCATCATGTTCCCCCCTGAGGAGGGCGACGGCGAGCCGCCGCCCGATGATGGGGGTCACGACGGGAGTGGTTCCAGCGGCGGAAGCAAGCCGCACCTCAAGGTCGTCAAGTAGGGCGATAACAGCCGGGTCCGGGTGTGACTTCAGGAACCGCGGAAAGCATCCCGCAGCCAGCTGATGCGCGGGCACTCCAGTTGGCCGTCAAGCGCCAGCACGTCGAAACGCACACTGAGCCGCTGAAGCTTGCGGTCACGTTGCAGGAAGGCTGTGGCCGCGCGCGTCAGGCGCTGGCGCTTGGTGGCGGTAATGCTTTCACTGGCGTTGCCCCAGGCGGCGCGAGTGCGATG
>SLLK01000108.1 GCA_007134115.1 Gammaproteobacteria bacterium
CTGTCGCTGTTCAGGTGGTCCACGGTGCGTCGCGCCCGGCATCCAGCGCGTATTGGCTGATCGCCTTGTCGACGGTGTCGGTCTGTATCTTGCCGTCGCTGGCCAGTGAGCGTAACGCGGCGAGGGCGATGTAATGACGGTCCATTTCGAAATAGCGGCGCAACTGCTCGCGGGTATCGCTGCGACCGAAGCCGTCGGTGCCGAGTACGCGGTAGGGGGCCTTGATCCACGGGCGAATCTGGTCGGCGACGGCGCGCATGTAGTCGGTTGCGGCGATCACCGGGGTGTCATCGCCATCCAGGCAGTGCGTGACGTGACAATCACTGGTGTCGCCCTGCAACAACTGCCGGCGGTCGGCCGCCATGCCATCGCGGCGCAGCTCGGTAAAGCTGGTGACACTCCACACGTCGGCGCTGACGTTCCAGTCCTCGCGCAGCAGGCTCGCGGCGGCCTCCACCTCGCGCAGGATGGTGCCCGAGCCGAGCAGCCGCACCCGTGGCAGCGTCTTGCCCTGGCTTGTGCGTGCGCCCTTGTGCAGCCGGTACATACCGCGAATGATGTCGTCCTCGACACCGTCGGGCATGGCCGGATGAGGATAATCCTCGTTCATCACCGTGATGTAGTAATACACATCCTCGTGGCGCTCGTACATGCGGCGCATGCCATGGTGGACGATGACGGCGAGCTCGTAGCCGTAGCACGGGTCGTAGCTGATGCAGTTGGGGATCGCCGAGGTCAACAGGTGACTGTGGCCATCCTGGTGCTGCAACCCTTCGCCGTTGAGCGTGGTGCGCCCCGCGGTGCCGCCGAGCAGGAAGCCGCGTGCGCGGCTGTCGCCGGCCGCCCACATCAGATCACCGATGCGCTGGAAGCCGAACATCGAGTAGAAGATATAGAAGGGGATCATGCTCAGGCCGTGATTGCTGTAGGAGGTCGCTGCAGCCAGCCAGGAAGAGAAGGCGCCTGCCTCGGTGATGCCCTCCTCGAGAATCTGGCCCTTGATGTCCTCGCGGTAATAGGCGAGCTGGTCGGCGTCCTGGGGCTCGTAGAGCTGGCCGCTGGAGGCATAGATGCCAAGCTGGCGGAACAGCCCTTCCATGCCGAAAGTGCGCGCTTCGTCGGGCACGATGGGGACGATGCGCGGACCGATGTTTTTATCGCGCACCAGCGCCGAGAGCAGCCTGACAAAGGCCATGGTGGTGGATATTTCGCGCTCGCCGCTGCCGCTGGTCACGCTCTGGAAGGCTGACAGGGGCGGGATCTGTAACTCGTCGGCCTCGCGCCGGCGCGCCGGCAGATAGCCGCCGAGCCGCGTACGCCGTTCGCGCAGGTAGGTCATCTCCGGGCTGTCTTCGTCCGGTTTGTAGAACGGAACCTCGTCAACCTGTTCGTCGGTGATCGGGATATTGAAGCGGTCGCGGAACTTGCGTAACGCCGAGGCGCTGATCTTTTTTTGCTGGTGGCTGATGTTCTGGGCCTCGCCGGACTCGCCCATGCCATAGCCCTTGACCGTCTTGGCCAGGATCACCGTGGGCTGGCCCGTATGTTTCATGGCCGCGGCGTAGGCGGCGAACATTTTGTGCGGATCATGCCCGCCGCGGTTGAGGCGCCAGATGTCCTCGTCGGTCATGCGCGCCACCAGTTCCTTGAGTTCGGGATACTTGCCAAAGAAATACTCGCGGGTGTAGGCGCCGCCCTTGACCTTGTAGTTCTGGTATTCACCGTCAACGGCTTCTTCCATGCGCTGCTGCAGCAAACCCTGGGTGTCGCGGGCGAGGAGGGGGTCCCAGTAAGAACCCCAGATCACCTTGATCACATTCCAGCCGGCACCGCGGAATTCGCCTTCGAGTTCCTGAATGATCTTGCCGTTGCCTCGCACCGGCCCGTCCAGCCGCTGCAGGTTACAGTTGACGACGAAGATCAGATTGTCGAGATTCTCGCGCGCTGCCAGGCCAATGGCGCCCAGCGACTCGGGCTCGTCCATTTCGCCGTCACCCATGAAGGCCCAGACTTTGCGGTCTGCGGCATCGGCGAGGCCGCGGTCATGCAGGTATTGCATGAAGCGCGCCTGGTAGATGGCCATGATGGGCCCCAGCCCCATGGACACTGTGGGGAACTGCCAGAAATCAGGCATCAGCCAGGGGTGCGGATAGGACGGCAGGCCGGGGCTGCCGGCTTCCTGGCGGAAACGGTCCAGATCATCCTCGGTAAGGCGGCCCTCCAGATAGGCACGCGCGTAGATACCGGGCGCCGAGTGTCCCTGGATATAGACCAGGTCGCCGCCGTGTTCGTCACTGGCGGCGCGGAAGAAGTGATTAAAGCCCACATCGTAGAGCGTGGCCGAGGAGGCGAAGCTGGCAATATGCCCGCCCAGGCCGGCGTTCTTGCGGTTGGCGCGCACCACCATGGCCATGGCATTCCAGCGGATGATGGAACGCAGCCGCCATTCCAGGTCCGGGTTGCCGGGGCTGCGTTCCTCCAGCTGGGAGGGAATGGTGTTGACGTATGCAGTGTTGGGGCTGAACGGAATATAGGCGCCCGAGCGACGCGATTTCTCTATCAGTTGCTCGAGCAGATAGTGTGCCCGCTCGGGACCTTCGGCGTGGAGCACGCCCTCCAGTGCATCCAGCCATTCCCGGGTTTCCTGCGGATCGCTGTCGGACCGGTCGTCCATCGTCAAACCTCGTGTGTTTACCTGCGCGATGCGGGCCAGAACCCCGATAGTAGACGTGTTGCGCCCCCTGTTTCCATCCCCGGCCTGGCTGTCACATCCCCGAATGACTGGACAGGGCGGAACTGACTTGCGCGGCGGTGGTCTTTTCGCATGCGCTGCATTTATGCTGTGATTCCCGGCGCGATGCGGCGCCGACGTTTTTTTGCGGGTGCATACGGGTTAGAATGTTTCGTACATCAGGCATTTCCGGCAAACATGGGTTCAATGATTGCGAACATCGATTCCGCGCCGGCCTGTGGCAAAGGCTGCGGCCACTCCTCATCTCCCCGGCCGGGGCTACGCCTTCCTTTCCCTTTTTTGAAGTCCGGACATGCGCTGCGCGCCGCCTGGCGCGTGCGGTGCGTACTTCTCTCCAACGGCAGTAGAGACTCATGAGCGACAGTCTGCAAGACAAATATCGTACCTCCGCCCTGTTCGGTGGTAATGCGGCTTTCATCGAGACCTTCTACGAAAAATATCTGCAATCACCGGATGCGGTGCCGCGCGAATGGCGCGAATATTTCCGCGGTCTGGAACAGACCGATGAGCGCGCCGATGTGGCGCACACACCGATTCGCGAGTCGTTTGCCAGGCACGCGCTGGAGCGCAGCAACGGGCATACCGTGACCGCCGACACCTTGTCGCCGGACGCCGCACAACGCCAGGCTGGCGTACTGCGGTTGATCAACGGTTATCGCGTGCGGGGTCACCAGAACGCCGACCTCGATCCGCTGAAACTGCGCGAGCGTCCCTACGTGCCTGATCTTGACCCCGCCTACCACGGGCTGGGCGAAAGCGATATGGAGACCGTATTCAATACCGGCTCCCTGTTCGCCGAAGAGCGGTTGCCGCTGCGCCGCATCATCGACATCGTCAGAAACGTGTATTGCGGAACCATCGGTTCGGAATACATGCATATCACTGACACCGATCAAAAGCGGTGGCTGCAGAAGCGCCTGGAAGGCAGCTACGGGCAGCAACTTTTCGCCACCGAAGAGCGCCAGCGTATCCTGCAGCACCTGTCCGCGGCGGAAGGCCTGGAGAAGTACCTGCACCGGCGCTACGTGGGCCAGAAGCGCTTTTCGCTGGAGGGCTGCGAGAGCCTGATACCGCAACTCGACGATATGGTCACGCGCGCTGCGCGCGTCGGTGTCGAGGACGTGGTGCTGGGCATGGCTCACCGTGGGCGCATCAATGTGCTGGTCAACTTGCTGGGCAAGTCTCCGCGCGAGCTGTTCGAGGAGTTTGAGGGCAAGATCGACCTGGAAGGTCTGGTGGGCTCGGGTGACGTGAAATACCACAACGGGTTTTCTTCCGACCTGGAAATCGATGATCGCCGCGTGCATATGGCGCTGGCGTTCAATCCCTCGCATCTGGAGATTGTTGATCCGGTGGTGGTGGGCTCGGTGCGCTCACGGCAGGAGCGGCGTGGCGAGGGTAGCTGGGACCGGGTGCTGCCGGTGACCATCCATGGCGATGCCTCTTTCTCCGGCCAGGGCGTGGTGATGGAAGTGCTCAATATGTCCCAGGCCCGGGGTTTTGCCACCGGCGGCACGGTGCATATTATTATTAATAACCAGATCGGCTTCACCACGAGTAACCCGCTGGATACGCGTTCCACCCCGTATTGCACCGATGTCGCCAAAATGGTGCAGGCGCCGATTTTCCATGTGAATGCGGATGACCCGGAAGCGGTGCTGTTTGCCACCCGGGTGGCACTGGATTTCCGCAACGAATTTCACAAGGATGTGGTCATTGATCTGATCTGTCTGCGCCGGCACGGGCATAACGAGGCGGACGAACCGGCGGTGACACAACCGGCCATGTACCAGAAGATCAAGGAGCATACAGGCACCCGCTCCATCTACGCCCAGCGACTGATTGAGGAAGACGCGGTTTCGGAGCAGCAGGCGCTTGATTTCCTCAATGATTACCAGCAGGGCCTGGATGAAGGCCATAACATCGTGCGCAAGACGCTGGGCATGGTGGGCAATGAATACACCATAGACTGGTCTGACTATGAGGGCACGGACTGGGATGAGCCGGTGGATACCACCATTACCGGCGAACGCGTCCGCGACCTGGTGGAGCGCCTGACCACGTTGCCGGCGGGCATCGACGTGCATTCACGGGTGGCGCGGATTCTCGACGACCGGCGCAAGATGGCTGCGGGCGCCGTGGCCATGGACTGGGGGCTGGCCGAAAGCCTGGCTTATGCGTCGCTGGTCGAGGACGGGCACGGCGTGCGTTTGACCGGGCAGGACAGCGGCCGTGGCACCTTCTTTCACCGGCATGCGGTGATCCACAGTCAGAAGGACGGGCAGACCTACATTCCGCTGCAACAGATCAGTGATCAACAGGCGCCTTTCCAGGTCATTGATTCATTGTTGTCGGAAGAGGCAGTGCTGGCTTTCGAGTATGGCTATGCCACGGCGGACCCTTCCGTGCTGGTCATCTGGGAAGCCCAGTATGGCGATTTTGCCAATGGCGCCCAGGTTGTGATCGACCAGTTCATCAGCTCCGGCGAGGCCAAGTGGCGGCGCCTGTGCGGACTGGTGATGTTTTTGCCGCATGGCTACGAGGGGCAGGGGCCGGAACATTCGTCGGCGCGCCTGGAGCGCTACCTGCAGCTGTGTGCCGAGCATAATATGCAGGTGTGCGTGCCCACCACTCCGGCGCAGATGTTTCACATGCTGCGCCGCCAGATGCTGCGTTCGTACCGCAAGCCGCTGGTGGTGATGACGCCCAAGAGCATGTTGCGGCGCAGGCTGTCGACCTCGCAACTGGAAGACCTGACCGACGGTGGCTTCCAGGTAGTGATTCCGGAGGTGGACAAGTTGGCGCCCAAAGACGTCAAGCGCGTGGTGTTCTGCAGTGGCAAGGTGTTCTTCGATCTGCTGGAAGCCCGGCGCGAACAGGAGATCACTAACGTCGCGCTGGTCCGGGTGGAACAATTGTATCCCTTCCCCGAGGAGGAATACGCCGAGGTGCTCGCACAGTACGAACACGTCGAGGATATCGTGTGGTGTCAGGAGGAACCGCGAAACCAGGGGGCCTGGTACCAGATTCGGCATCGCCTGGTCAGGCCACTCAGGCGCGAGCAAACGCTGTCCTATGTCGGCCGGCCGGCCTCGGCATCCACGGCGGTGGGTTATCATGATCTGCACGTGCAGCAGCAGCGCACGCTGGTCAGCCAGGCGCTGGATATATCGTTCACCGAGGAACGCGAACACGAGCCGCGGCGCAGGGCCACCGGGCGCGCCAGCAAGTCATCCGTACACAAGCCATCCGTGGAGAAATCATGAGCGTCGAAGTCAAGGTTCCGCAACTGCCCGAATCGGTCGAGGATGCCACCATTGCCGCCTGGCACAAGCAAGAGGGTGATGCGGTCAGTCGTGACGAGAACCTGGTTGACCTGGAAACGGACAAGGTAGTGCTGGAAGTGCCGGCGCCCGCCGATGGGGTGATGGGCAAGATCCAGGCGGCCGAAGGCGACACAGTGACGGCGGGTCAGGTGATCGGGCTGCTTGAAGAGGGCGCCGGCAAATCGGCAGACAAGTCAAAAAGCGCGGCGGGCGAACGCGGCGACGACGGCAGCAGCGAAAAGGACGAGCGCGCGGGAGGCAAGGCCGAGAGCGAGCCTTCTGCCGCACAGAAGGGTGCGTCGGGCGGCAAGTCTGCGGCGGTTTTGAGCCCTGCGGTTCGGCGTCTGGTTGACGAGCACGACCTGGATCCGTCGCGCATCGAGGGTACCGGCAAGGATGGCCGCCTGACCAAGGGCGATGTGTTGCAGTATCTCGAGAATGGCGAAAGCCGCGACGACGGTGAGGCGGCGCAACCGGCCGTTGAGCGAGATGACGGCGCCGAGGCGGGTGACAAGACTCAGTCACCCGATGTGGTACCGCCGGCCGAACGACGCCTGGAGCAGCGGGTGCCGATGACCCGCCTGCGTGCGCGCATTGCCGAAAGACTGGTCGAGGCCCAGCGTACCGCGGCGATTCTGACAACCTGGAACGAGGTGGACCTGGGCGCGGTAGGCGATTTGCGCAAGCGCTACCGGGATCGTTTCGAGAAGGAATACGGCACACGCCTGGGGTACATGTCGTTCTTCGTCAAGGCGGCGGTGGAAGCACTCAAGCGATTTCCGGTGATCAATGCCTCCATCGACGGCAAGGATGTGGTTTACCACGGTTATTTCGATATCGGTATTGCGGTCTCCGCGCCACGGGGTCTGGTCGTGCCGATCCTGCGCGACGCTGACCGGATGACCTTTGCCGAGGTGGAGAAATCGGTGGTGGCCTTTGCCGAGAAGGCGCGTGATGGCAGCCTGACCATGGATGATCTCACCGGGGGTACGTTCAGTATCACCAATGGCGGTGTGTTTGGATCGTTGATGTCCTCGCCCATTCTCAACCCGCCGCAGAGCGCCATACTGGGGATGCACAAGATCCAGGAACGACCCATGGTGGTCGATGGCGAGATTGTGGCGCGGCCGATGATGTATCTGGCGCTGTCTTATGACCACCGCCTGGTGGATGGCAAGGACGCGGTGCAGTTCCTGGTGGCAATCAAGGAGCTGCTTGAAGACCCCGCGCGGCTGATGTTGCAGGTTTGAGACCGGCGTCCCGGGCGACCCGGGAGAGAGGTGTGCCGGCCGTGGCCGTCGCGCGCGAAATTCGCATGTGGAGAGTATGGAATGGCCAAGCAGTTTGATGTGGTGGTAATTGGCGCCGGTCCCGCCGGCTACGTGGCGGCAATCCGTTGTGCGCAACTGGGGTTGAAAACCGCCTGTATCGACGACTGGGTCGGCCTGGACGGCAAGACAGCGCTGGGCGGCACCTGTCTGAACGCAGGCTGTATTCCGTCCAAGGCGTTGCTCGAGGCCTCTGAAACCTACCACCGGATGCAGGGTGGCATGGAGGATTTCGGTGTCATCACCGGTGAGGTCAAGCTGGATCTCGCTGGCATGCACGGCCACAAGGATCGCGTGGTCAAAAGTCTGACCTCGGGTATTGAAGGCCTGTTCAAAAGCAACAAGATCACGCGCCTGGAAGGCCGCGGCAAATTGCTGAGCAACAGCAAGGTTGAGTTTGCGCCTCTCAAGAAGGGCGCAAAGGCGGAAGAGATCGAGGCCGAGCACATTATCCTGGCCAGTGGCTCGGTGCCGGTGGATATCGATGCGGCGCCGATGAACGGCGAAACCATCGTCGATTCCTGGGGGGCGCTGGAGTTCCAGGAAGTGCCGAAGAAACTGGGGGTGATCGGGGCCGGGGTGATCGGTCTGGAACTGGGCAGTGTATGGCGGCGCCTGGGTAGTGAAGTGGTACTGCTGGAAGCCCAGGACCGGTTTTTGTCTTTTGCCGACAAGGACATTGCGCGCCATGCGCTGAAATCGTTCGAAAAGCAGGGGCTGGATATCAAGCTCGGTTGCCGGGTGCTTTCGGCCAGTGCCTCGGGCAAGTCGGTGACCGTGGAATATCAGGATGGTGACGGCAAAAAACAGACGCTCAAGGTCGATCGCTTGATTGTCTCGGTGGGGCGGCGTCCCAATACAGACGGGCTGGCGGCCGAGGAATCCGGTCTGCAGACCGATGAAAAGGGCTACGTGGACATCGATGACAATTGCCGCACCAATCTGCCCGGTGTCTATGCCGTGGGGGATGTGGTGCGCGGACCCATGCTGGCGCACAAGGGCTCAGAGGAGGGCGTGGCGGTTGCCGAGACCATCGCCGGGCATGTTGCGCACGTCAATTATGATGTCATCCCGTCTGTGATCTACACCCACCCGGAGATTGCCTGGGTGGGCAAGAGCGAAGATGCCCTGAAGTCCGCCGATGCGGATTACCGGGTGGGCACCTTTCCCTACGCGGCGGCCGGACGGGCACGCGCCATGGGCCAGACCGAGGGGCTCGTCAAGATACTCACCGACGCGCCAACCGACCGCATCATCGGTGTGCATATCTTCGGTCATGCGGCGAGCGAGTTGATTGCCGAGGCCGTGGTGGCCATGGAGTTCGGCGCCAGCTCGGAAGATCTGGCGCGCATCGTGCACGCCCATCCGACACTCTCCGAGGCGGTGCATGAGGCGGCGCTGGCGGTGGACAAGCGGGCGATCCACAAGAAAAACTAGGGGAACCAGTAAGCGCAAAGGCCAGGGTCAAGAAGCCGGAAACGCGGCTGTGGGGAGGATGGTGAACAGTGAATGGTGAAAAGTGAAAAGAAACCGGAAACCCGAATACCCTGTTTCTCCTTCATGACCTTCGTGGTTCGCGTTTATCAGGTTCCGAGGTTCTCCCTCCCCCTTGCGCGAGTAGCGGCAGGGGCGTTGTAGGGGTGGGGATCACGGCTTGGAATTGGCCCAATTTTTAGCCCAGTGGAGGATTTCCTGCACTGTTTCCATCGTTGCTGCCTCGCAATAGAGCCGCAGGACGGGTTCTGTGCCGCTGAAGCGGATCAATAACCAACTGCCATCGGCTAACCGCAATTTGTAGCCGTCGATCGCCAAGCAGTCCGTTACTGCTTTCCCCGCCACCACATCCGGGGTCGCCGTTTGGAGCCGCTCTAAAAGGGCATTGCGCACCGCCATTGTGGCCAGGGGGAGATCGATGCGGTCATAGGTGGAGGTGAACCCGACGGAGGCCTGGAGTTGACGGTGGCGATCGCCAATATCCTGGCCCGATTCCACCAACGCCTCTAGTAAATAGAGGGCCGATAACAGCGCATCCCGCTCCGGAATGTGGGTGCCGTAGCCGATGCCGCCGGATTCCTCGCCGCCGATCAGTACCTCCGCTTGGAGCATGCGATCGCCAATGTATTTATAACCAATGGGGGTTTCAAAGAGGGGAATATTCAACCGTTGGGCTAACTTGGGGATTAGATCCGAACCGCTGACGGTTTTGACGATTTCCCCCGTAAATCCTTTATGGGTAGATAAATGTTCAATCAGAATCGGGATCAACACCTGGGAACTGCGAAATTCCCCCTGGCCATCAATGGC
>SLLK01000333.1 GCA_007134115.1 Gammaproteobacteria bacterium
AGGACACGGGTGATGGCCACTTTGAGTACGGTGGCTAGCAGCCAGGCCAGAAGCACCAATCCCAGGGCGGCGACAATGCGGGGGGCGTAATTAAATACCTGTTGTAGGAAGCCTTGAAGGGGTTCGGCGATGAATGACAGGCCGATAACCTGTAAGAATGCCACTAGGACGAAAAACATTACAAGGTAATAGGTGAGGGATCCTGCCCAGTGGGCCACCTCCTCGGGTCGACCCTCCTCCTTGCCATGAAGCCAGGAAGCGAGCGTGGCTCCCAGTGACGTGCGGTGGATGGCTCCCTTTACGGCAGATCGTAAAATGAGTGCTACCAACCAACCGATGATCAGGACGGCCAGGGCACCTGCGGCAACGGGAAGGTACTGTACCAACCAGGTCTGCAATTGCTCTTGTATCATGGTTCTCGACACTCCTTCCGTAATACTCTTCTTTCCAAGGGGAGTAGAGAAAGGGTAGTGGTTTCAGGGATGGTCGAGCAGAGAACCGGTGAACATCGGTTTTTCGAATACCGCCGCGTCCTATCGGGAAGGCACTGTGGAGTTACCAATCAGTCTTCCGATGAGCCGGAGCCTCCATCAAAGGGAAAGGGTTCCAGAGCCCCCATCGAGAGGACATATTTTTCCACATCGAACTTCCGCCGGCTTGCCTTTGAGCTCATGTATCGAATCTTTCCCAGGACGGGACGCTCTCCGAAGGCTCGATCGTGCAGTCCCCCGATGCTCCAGGCGATGCCGGTATATCCGTTGGGATCTCTCCCGTCGAAGGAATATTTGTCATTGAGATATATGGCGGTTCTCAAGGCCTCTTGGGGACTGGCGGACCACTCTATGATCTTCTTGGCCCAGAACATTCGGAGATATCCGTGGATCTTGCCGGTGACTACCAATTGGCGCTGGGCGGCATTCCAGAGCGGGTCATGGGTGCGGGCTGCTTCCCATTGATCCTGCGAGTAGAGAAATTCCCGCGGATCGTCTGCGTGGGCTTCCAGGGATGTCTGTGCCCACTGGGGAAAGGCTGAGATGCTGTCATAACTGGTCTCGTAGTGGCAGAAGTTTTCCGCTAACTCACGGCGGATCCAGACTTCCTCCAGAAACGGATGGAGGGTTTCCTGATCGGGTATCGTTCGCAGGACGTCATGCACCACGCGCGCCGGACTGATCTGACCGAAATGAAGATAGGGCGACAGTCCCGATTGACCGTTCGCATTGGGGTCATTTCGCAAACGGTCGTAATGCCAGATTCCGCTGTCTAGGGACTGGTCGAGGACCTTTCGGGCGGCGTCTTCACCCGGGCATACCGTGGCAATGGGGAGGTCTGGTTCGGCGGAAGGAATTACGCGAAGCAGGCGGCCCCAGTCAATTGAGCGACCCTGGGAAGGGGCGGCGACTTCCATGGGCAGAGTCGGGGGCACGGGCGTCTGCCAGGCGTGAAGCAGACGTTGCAGTTTGGGTCGAAGGGTTCGGGCGGCGTACTCCCGTTTGTTGGAGGCAACCCAGGGAGGTATGACGTTGTGGGCATCCACTTCATGGTGGGCGACATTCAGACGTTGGGCTACGGCTTCTCTCCAGCGTCTCGGCTCGCGGAGCGGGGAAAAGTCGGAGATAAGTAAACCGGCGTTCAGGCTGTTAACGAAGGACGGCAGGGTGTGTCCCGGCGTTCCCTGTAAGAGGTGAAAGCTGATACCCAGGGATTGCAGGGTCGTACTCACCGAACGCAAGCCTTCCAGCATGAAGCGAAAGTGCGCCGGCTGCGCTCCCAAGAACGAGGGCTGAAGTGCAAACACCACATGAAGGGGTACCCGCCGGTCCCGGGCCTCTCGCATGGCATAGTGTAGCGCCCAATTGTCCCGCACGCGTTGATCCCGTTGCATCCAATACACGACCGGCCCGGCGCCCGTTGCGTGCGAATTCAGGGGGCGAAGGCGCTTCGCTTCCATCGTCTTGCTCCGATCCTTTGTCATACGCGATTGCGTAGCATCAATTCGGCCGGATGGGGAGACAGATACACTTGACTCTTCAGATAGGATACGTCGAATTTTCGGATGTAATGCTTAATCAGGGTCAAAGGTACGGTAAGGGGAACCAGGTGACTATGATACTCCTCAATAACCTCCAGTAATTCCGCCTTTTCATCCGAACTGAGATCCTCCCGGAAGTATCCCATAATGTGTTGCAGGACATTGGTATTCTTCTTCACCGTGGCAAAACTCTCCAGGGCTTCCATGTAGAGATGGCCGTAGCGTTCCAGCAAACGCTCGCGAGGAATCTCTTTCCCCTTGGCCACCAGGCGTCCCATCACCTGATACTTCTCCGGATGATGCGCCATGATGAGAAGTTTTTGGGCGGTGTGAAATTGGATCAGACTGCGGTAGTCCGGATTTTCCGAAAGGTAGTCTCGCCAACGCTTCATGGCGAAGACGCGTTCGATGAAATTCTCGCGGAGCCGAGCATCATTGAGGCGCCCGTCTTCCTCGACGGGAATTAAGGGAAAGCGTTCCGTGAAGGCTGCGGCGAACAGGCCGCGCCCGTCTCGCTGGGAGGACTGTCCTCCGGGGTGATAGCGTTTCACTCGATGCAATCCCGAGCTGGGCGAATCCTTCTTGAAGATGAACCCGCAAAGATCGGACGCGGCCAAGTCTTCTACTCGATGCTGACACCAGTCTTGCATAGTATCAGTAAGATCCTGTCCGCTACGGATTGTGAGCAAACGTACCGGTTCGCCGTCGAGACCCACTAGGCGCATGGCTTCCCGGGGAACTGGAAGACCACATTCCACCTCCGGGCAGACTGGTACGAAGGAGAAGTATTGTGACAGGGTGTCGGTGATGTATCGATCGCGTTGATGGCCTCCGTCGTATCGCACTTCCTGTCCCAGGAGACAGGCACTTACCCCGACAGGTATCGGCTCCATTGGGAATCGTCCTCTCCAAGCGTCAACGAAAATGGGAATGCACCCGATCACGGGTACCCTGTCATCTTCTTATCCATCCGGCGGGAATTCCCTCTTAGATTCCGCAGTATATCCAGTTACGGGTCCCACGGCCCTTGCTTCGGAGTTAGGGGCGGCGAGAAGTCTTTGGAGTCGCAAAGATGGATGGTTCGGGAACGACTGACTGCCGGGAAAGGAATGAAGCACCGTCCCGAATCATCCCAGATGCATGGGTTTCGGGACGGTGGAATGTGAGTCGATCATTTACTTGTTACTCGGTGACCTCTAAGGGCTATCCCAGTAGTCTTCGGGCAATTCAAAACGGATGCTCAGCCTGGCAAGTTCCGTTGCCTCATCTCCAGGCCATCTCATGATGCTGTCAGTGACATACCAGGCGCTTCGCCCACGTTCTTCCTCCATGATGGTGGGTCGGTATTGGTTTAGTTCCTGGGTGCGATAGAAAACCGACACAAGCCCTTGTTCCTCCAAGGTCCTCTCACCGGGTTCTGGAAAGTGTGGGCCAACGTATGCCTGCATATCCCATCTACGTTCGATGGGGATATCCTGTGCTGTCCACATCCACTCACTGATGTACGCATCGGATGTCCAGGGCTGAAGGTCCGTGCCAAGCCGGGTCCAGCGGGCGTTGTGTCGCTCACCGGCTTCAATCCACTCTACCCGATCCATTTCCGGCGATACCTTTCCTCGAACCCATCGATTGACAGGGTATGAGATTATTCCCGTCCGCGCCGCTCGTTCATCCAACACCTGTTCGCGAGTATCAACCGCTTCAAAATACAAGCCTTGCCATTCCAAGCTGGCGAACTCCACATGACCTTTTCCGGGAGCTACCCTAAAACCCCGGGCTGCCATGGGCTCTGGATCCCGTTCATCGAAGTGGGCTTCTTCCACATTGCCGTATACAACGCGGTATTGAGTCCCAATGAAGTCACCTGAGATATAGAAATCGCCTCGGGTACACGCGGTCACATCCCAGGCATCCTTTGGTGGAGACATGGTGACGATGTAACATAGATCCGTTTCTTCGCAGAGAATCATGACGATCATGGGTGAAAAACCGGCATCTTCCCGACGGGTGAGGGTCCAATCTACCACCTCTCCCTTTTCGATTTGGTGCCATGGTTGAGCGGGAGCCGTGGCGTTTTCACATAGCACGTAGAGACCCAGGTTTAGAGGTGCTTCAGCTGTGCCGATGTGTTCCGCTTTGATCTGATAGGTTTCCGGGCCACCGCTTGCTCGGACCACGAAGTCACGAAGGCCCAGGAGGTCTTCCGCAGAAACGGCTGGGAGACCCTGTTCTCTTCGGAGCAGGTTGATGACATGTAGGACGGCGCGATCCACACGCAGAATCCGCCCACCCACACTTGAGGCGATGGTGAGGGGATTGTCATCCACGTCTGGGATTCGGATTTCGCTGAGTGCCGTATTGACCAGAATCTCCTTGATCTGGCCAGCGGTTAAGTCGGGCTTTAGGCTGCGCAAGATGGCAGCAGCCCCGCTGACTTGTGGTGTGGAAAAGCTATTGCCCAGTTGGGTCACATTGCGCCCGGCGGCGTCATGATGAGCGATGATGCCCATGGCCGGTGCGGCGAGGCTGATTTCCCATTCTGTATCGCCGTCCTCCGAATCAGGAAGAAAGTTGGAGAAGTATGCCCGTTCGGCACGGAAGTTCAGTCCCCCGATGGTCATGACATTGGGTTGTCGTTGCCCGAACCACTCTCCGGCCTTGGTCAAGGGCAGATTGTCGTTGCCCGCTGCGGCCACCAATAGCACATCCGGATGATTTTCCAGCGTCCAGGAAGCGAAGGCGGTAAACGCATCATGAATGGCTTCACTCTGCGCCAGGTATTCTGCAGAAGGATTATCCGGTGGTCGAAGTGGTCCCATGGATATATTGATGATCGACGCACCGGATTCTATCAGCTCCTTTAAGTCGACCAGGTATTCCATGACAAAGACCTGTTCTTGGTACTGTAAAAGGGTTACGTCCGGTTCCCCTTCTTCGGGGTCGTTCCCCTCATTCTCTGCCTGGGGTGCGGCGTCTTCTGGCTCCTCATCCCCATCTTCCTCTTCACTTTCTTCTTGGACGAGGGTGAATTCCTGAGAGCTGATGGTTCGACCGATGAGGGATAGGCGATCACCCAGGACTGAAGCCACTCCCACACTGCGCCCCACCCGATGGTCGGCAGCAATGGTGTGAGAGACGGTGGTGCCATGGCTTACCCTCTCCAGCCGGGGGCCTGTCGGAGTAGAAGCGAGATCACTTTCACGCATACCGAGAATCCTTGGCCCTCCCTCTACGTTCATTTCCGGCGTGTCTCCCCAGATTCTGGTGTCGAATACGCCTACGGAAACCGGATGAAGCGTGGCATCGGCCATGGCAATCATGGTCCACGCATCTTTAAGTCCAATCATTTCGTAGGGCTGGGTCAGCCGGGCTCGCTCCACTCCGTATCGTTCGCGATTTACGAAGTAAAACGGGTCTTCATAGTTCGCATTGGACACGGGATTGCATCGCTCGATGGTGATCCGAGAGTCGATGCCTACCATCAGGTTGGGCAGAGCAAGTCGAATATCTTCGTGGTCCTCGGCCACTTCGAGGCGTGAATAGAGTTCCGCGAGGACCCTGTCCCCCGTTTCCAACTGGTATGCGGCCAGAAGTTCGATTTCACCGACAATGGTGGCATTCCAAGCGGCAGCCAATTCTTCTGCTTTGGATCGATCTTGCCCCGTTTCCAGCAGAATCCAAATATGATTGGGGGGAGCGTAGCAGTCGTTTCCTAAGGGAAGCAGATCTTTCGGATCGGGGGCGTGAAACGTCGCGCGACCAAGATCTCGTAGCCGTTCGGTATGGAGCCCCGGTCCAAGGTACGTCAATGTGGGCCGGAGTAAGGGTTCGCCGATCTCCGGCGGTGTCTCTTCGGTCTCTTCCGTATCGGTACCGTTGGCGGCTTCGGCGGGTTGTTCGGTTTCTTCGGGTTCGGAATCATCCTTGGACCAGCATACGGTAAGGCCAAGGACCAAGACAAGGGATAGCAGCAGAATCAGCCACAAACGATGGGAATAGATGAATCGCCAGAATCGGGATTGCACCGAACCACCACCCTTCCACGCTGTGTCAGCGCAATATCCTTGGATTCTACGAAAACACAACAAATCCCTCTATGCATACGGGAGTTAGGTGAGGTATGGCTGGCGTCAGCAGCGCTTACCGCATTTTTGGGCATGGAATCCTATCCATTACTTGTGGGTGCTCAGAGCCACATGTCGAATCGGCGGACGTACCAATTCTTCACCAGTTGCATCAGGGCGCAGTAAGCCAGCAGGGTGACCAGTAGCCAGGGGAAATAACTGCCCGGCAGGGGTACGAAGCCAATCTGTGCCCCCAAGCCAGTGAAGGGGAGAAGTACCCCAATGATCATGACCAACGCAGTGGTCAGCAAGACCGGAAGGGCGGCTGTGCTTTGGACGAATGGAACCTTTCGGGTGCGTATGAGGTGCACGATGAGGGTTTGGGACAGAAGGCCCAAGACAAACCAGCCGGTGTGGAAGAGGGCCGCATTATCCGGGTGATTGGCTCCGAAAACGAACCACATCAGGGCAAAGGTGGAGAAATCGAACAACGAGCTGACCGGGCCGATGAAAAGAGTGAAACGCTGAATGCTGCTGGGATTCCAGCGGCGGGGCCTCTTAAGGTAATCGTCATCCACAGTATCCCAGGGAATGGAAATCTGCGAAATGTCGTAGAGGAGGTTTTGCACCAGCAAATGCAGTGGCAGCATGGGTGCGAAGGGCAGGAAGATGCTGGCCACCAGAACACTGAAGACGTTTCCGAAGTTGGAGCTGACGGTCATCTTCACATACTTCATGATGTTTCCGAAGACGCGTCGACCGCGGGACACACCCTCCTCCAGAATGGTTAGGTCCTTTTCCAGCAGGATGATTTCGGCGGCTTCTTTGGCGATGTCTACGGCATTGTCTACCGAAATGCCCACATCGGCCTCACGGAGGGCGGGAGCATCATTCATGCCATCTCCTAAGAATCCCACGGTGTGTCCTTCGGCTTTTAAGGCGGATACGATGCGGGATTTCTGAAGCGGTGTGGTGCGGACGAATACGTTGTAATTCTCCACGGCGCGGCCCAGCTCCGCATCCGACATTCCGTCGATTTGCGAGCCTTCCATGATGTCGGTGATGGCGAATCCGATTTCCCGGCAGGTGCGTCGTGTGGCCACCGCATTGTCGCCTGTGATGAGCCGCACTCCCACCCCGAGATCGGCCAGGGATTGAAGGGCTACCCCCGCGGTTTCCTTGGCGGGGTCCAAGAATCCGATGATGCCCATGAGGACAAGCTGGGTTTCGTCTGCGGAAGTATACTTTGCTTGTCGGGCCTTCAATTGCCGATGGGCGATCAACAGGATTCGGAGGCCTTCCTCATTGAGACGGTCGGTCCTATCCCGAATATTCTCCCGCAAGCAAGGGGTGAGAGGTTGGATATCCCTTTCTTGACTGAGCACGTAGCTGCTGGCCTCGAGCATTTCGTCCACAGCGCCCTTGGTGATGAGTAGGTGTTCTCCGGGTTCGCGCTCCAGCACCACAGACATGCGTCGACGAACGGTTTCAAAGGGAATCTCATCAACTTTTCGATACGGCCGCAGAACATCATCCATATCCAAGGCTTTCTCATGGGAGAGGACGGCATCGTCCAGGGGATTACGAAGGCCGGTTTGAAAGTGACTGTTAAGAAGAGTATGGTGAAAGACTTCGGGATCGCTTTCTCCGTTGAGGTTCAAGAAACAATCCAAAGCCACGCTGTCATGGGTGAGGGTACCGGTTTTGTCGGTGCAGAGAATGTCCATGGCTCCAAGGTTTTGGATGGCATTGAGCCGTTTCACGATGGTTTTAGCTCGAGCCATCTCAACGGTTCCCTTGGCGAGATTGGCGGTGATGATGGTGGGCAGCATCTCCGGGGTGAGTCCCACGGCCACGGCCAAGCCGAAGACCAAGGCTCCGAACCAATCCCCGCGGACCCATCCCCCGATGAGGAAGATGATGGGCACCATGATGGCCATGAAGCGAATCAGCAGGAGACTGACGTCGGCGACACCTCGGTCGAAACTGGTGGGCGGATGATGCCCTACCAATTGGGCCGACATGGCTCCTAGGTAGGTGCGGTCACCGGTTCCGAGAACCAGTGCCCGGGCGGTGCCGCTGACCACATGGGTTCCCATGAATCCAATGGTGTCTAAATCCAGGGCACTTACGGCTTCGACATACTCTCCCAGGTCATCGGGATCTTCAGTGGCGACCCACTGCATGTGCTTTTCCACCGGAAGGGATTCCCCGGTCAGGGACGATTCATTCACGCTGAGATTATTGGCATCAAGGAATCGGACGTCGGCCGGGATGATGTCTCCGGCGGAGAGAAGCAGCACATCGCCAGGGACTAGATCGGTGGTGGCTTGCTCAGTAGGACCGCTGACGCCTCGAAGCACCCGGATCCGGTTCTGAATCATGGAGAGGAGTTGCTCTGCGGCACGATTGGCTTGGTATTCTTGGATGAAGCTGAGAAGCACGCTGATGGCCACCAGGATGCCGATGATGATTAGTGCGGTAAGTTCTTGCTCGCCTTCCGGCGCAAATAGGTATTCGGTGAAAAAGGATGCGACGGCCAATAGAGCCAGGACGCCGACGAAGGGGTTTAGTATTGCCCGGAGCAGATGGGTGTACCAAGCGGGCGCCCTTTCTCGGGCGATGAGGTTGGGGCCATATTGATCCAGTCGTGTGGAGGCTTCTTTCGAGGTAAGGCCAACGGGTGAGCTCTGAATCGCCGAAAGGGCCTCATCCCCAGACATTTGAGCCATTTGCAGAAGATTGTGTGACACGGCTCTCACCGCTTCTTCGGTTCTCGCCCGATCAGACGATCGGCCCCAAAGTCCTCTCTTCGCCATGCCTTCCCGGCCCCTTCCGCCCTGATAGATCCATGGTATCCTGCGGTCCACTGCCAAATGACCTCGAGTCGATTTCGGCAAAAGGGGCGACATTCCTTCCTGGCCAGATAGATGGGCGTGGGGCGGGAAGGAAGCTTTACCAATGTATAAGGGATAGAGGGGGTTTCCCGGGTTGCTTCAGTGGATTCAGAAGCTGTGTCAGTGGCGATCCTTTGAAATGGGAAAGGAATAGGGATTTCGGATTTTGCATCGGAGATGGGCCATGGTTGATGTGGGAACAGGGCGATCGTCCGCATACTCTGATGCACGCAAGTTGGCACGTGGTGCTTCGAGTTCGTTTGCTAAACCCGTCGGGCTAGGGCGCACAAATCTCTTTCAAGTATTCAGCGTCATACCTTCGGTATCAAGGTTTCAGCGGCCCCACCCGGAGACACGTGATTCAGAGAATCGGTTTACCGGACGGAGCGCCGAGTTTTCACTGACGTAACATAACGACAAATCGGGAATGTACCTATGCTTTCATGGGCCAGCCTTGCGGTGTTGCCATCAAGGGGCTACGGTGAAATCGACGCTTCCGTATCGAGAATGCATCCTATTGGGGTCGTCCGAGTTGGTGTTGTAGGCGATGAGAAGTGTGTAACTCTCTTCTGGATTCAGCTCGGTCAAGCGGTAGCTTGCGGCCTCGGGAAAGGTTAAGGGATAGGAAAACTCAAAAATGCG
>SLLK01000243.1 GCA_007134115.1 Gammaproteobacteria bacterium
GACACGATATACGGCAGTGCCACGTATATGCCGATGGCCGATGGGGCGCGCTACATCATTACCATCAGCGCCTCGGGACTGGTGACGCGGCCGGCCAACGAAGCCGCCCGGCGGGCGGTGGAGCGGTGGTGAGGTCAGCGGTTTGCCTGCCCGGCAGGGCTGTCGCAGAATAGCCGCTTTGCCGCCCGACTGGAGACGCCCCACATGAACGAAGCGCCGCTGGAAACCATCGAAACCGAGAGTGGGCCACAACCCACGGCAACAGTCATTCTGCTGCACGGGCTGGGCGCCGACGGCCACGATTTTGAGCCCATCGTGCCCGAGCTTCAGCTACCCGAGAGTCTGCCGATACGCTTCGTTTTTCCGCACGCACCGGAGCGTCCGGTCACCATCAATGGCGGCATGCGCATGCGCGCCTGGTACGACATTGTGACGCTGGACGGTTCGCAGCCGGATGTAGAAAGCATTGAGGCATCCTCGGCGCTGGTGCGTCAGCTGGTGGCACGCGAAATTGAACGCGGCATCCCTGCCTCCCGTATTGTGCTGGCGGGTTTTTCGCAGGGCGGCGCCATTGCCCTGCATACCGCTTTGCGCTATCCCGAACGGCTGGCCGGCGTGCTGGCGTTGTCCACCTATTTGCCGCTGGCCGACCGTGTCCCCGACGAACGCAGCGAAGCCAACCTGGGGCTGCCGATTTTCATGGCGCACGGCACGTATGACGGCATGATTCGTATTGATATCGCCGAGTATTCGAGCAACCAGCTGGCCTGGTTCGGCTATTCCGTGGAGTGGCACACCTACCCCATACAGCATGCGGTGAATCACCAGGAGATTGCCGATATCGGCCAATGGTTGAGCGACCAGCTGGGCTGAAACGCCGTGCCGGGGGGACCAACGCCAGGGAAGCGCTGATCTATTCGTCGCGATCAATACTGAAAACGAAATCGGCGCTGCTGGACAGGGCGCTGGATTCGGTACGGAAAGTCCAGTTGCGGGTCAACCTGTAGCGCATACGCGCCGTGTTCACCGGCTCGAAGACGCCGATGCCATAGCTGATATACATCCGTGGTGACAAATAGGTGCCCAGCACGAGTTGTGCTTCCTCCGGCGCGCCTTCCGCTTCTACTGTAACGTCGTCGATACCGAAGCGGCCGGCAATACTCTGCGCCAGCCGCTCGCCGCCGGCCAGCCCGATGGCGGTGGCCGCCCCGGCCAGCACCGCACCGTCCTCCTCCGAAGTCTGTTCCAGCGAGCGGCCCAGTATCAGCCATGACAGGGCTTCGGACTGGGACATGGGCGGCTCCGAAAACAGCGTCAGCTCCGGCTCCTGCAAAGTCCCGCGGACGTTGAGCCCGACCCGCACCTCGCGGATCTGGCGGGCGGCACGCACATCCACGCCGGGGTCGACCAGTGGCCCGCCGGTGAACAGCAGCCGGCCGGCCTCGATGTTCAGGCGCTGACCGTAAGCCTGGTAGACACCGTCAACCACAGCCAGCTCGCCGCTGCCGGTGGTGACTTCGCCGGGCCGCTCCACCACCACCAGCTCGCCGGCCAGTCGGCCCTGCAGGCCGTATCCGTCGAAGGCGACTGCATCGCCCAGCGTGACACGCACCCGCCCGGCGGTTTGCCAGCCCTCACCCACATCTTCCTCGTTTCCGTGGGCGGTGTGCATCACCAGATCATCGCTGACCCGTACGGTGGTCGTGAGGTCGCGGGGCCTGAGGTGCGCACGCGGCACATCCAGGGTGCCGTTGAGGGTGATCATGTCCCCCTCCACATTCAAATCCAGCGCCGGCGAAATCCACACCCGTGCCTCCGAGGTGTCCGCCACCTGGAAGTTCTCGCCATCCACCCGCAATGCCAGCTCGGGCCGGCCCTGGCGCAGGCCGAAGTGACCCCTTGTTTCCAGTGTGCCGCCGCCGGACTGCGCCGACGCCTGGAGCGCCAGCCGGTCTTCGGCATCTGCGACAACCTGCACGGCAATCTCGCGCAGGTGGACACCACTGCGGGCCAGCTCCATCTCCCCGTCCACCAGCGTGGCGCCACCACTGAGCACAGGGCGATGGAATGTTCCGGACAGACCCAGATCAACATCGAGCACGCCGGAGACCCGGTCAATGTCCGGCACCAGCAGGGACAGCAATTCCAGCTCGCGGGTATTGGCCCGCAGCCGGGCATCCAGCGGCGTCGTGGTCAACCCGTCGATGCGGCCATCCCAGTCCGGCGCCTGCAACATCAGCCGCAAGCGGCCGGCACTGTCCACACCGGTCTCCAGGCTGGCCTGCAATCCGCCCGGCCCGGCGGCGCCGGCGAGCAGGCGCAGGTTGGCGTCGCGGTAGCGAACCAGCTCGACCGGGTCCAGATCGGTGTCCGGTATCACGCTGCGCAGGCGACCGCCGGACGACTGCAGTTCGGCGTCGGCCCGCACGCGTCCGGCATCGTCCATACCCCCTCGAATATGTCCGCTCACCTGGCCCTCGGCAACCAGTTCCGGCCCCAGCAGTGGTTGCAGGCCCGCCAGTGGCAGCGCGCGCAATTCCAGCTCGACCGACCAGTCCTGACCGTCACGGTGCCCTGACAGGCAGATACCGGCATCCGCGTCACCGGTGCATAGCGTGGCCAGGCTGAAACCGCCATGGCGGTCCACGGTCACAGGCGTCGGCGGATCCTGCTGGTGCCAGCCGTCGCCGTCAGCGATCAGAGAAAAACGTTGTGCCTGGCCCTGCCACTGGCCGGCATCAGCATCCACGCTCCCGTCGATGCCCAGGCGCATCAACGCATCACCCATGGCTACATTGAGGGACAGCTCATGATCAGCAACCCGGCCATCGCCGGCCAGGGCGAGACGATCTATACGACGCCCCAGCGCAAGCACCTCGGCGGCATCCAGTCTGAGTCGCGAGGCCGTCCGGTCACTGGCGTCAATATCGGCGGCGACATCCAGGGTGCCGACGTAATAGGTTCTCCAGGCCAGATCCGCAGCATCGGTACGCACCCGCAGGCGGGGCGCGCTGCGCTGACCATCTGCCTGTACCGACGCCCGCAGCGAGCCGCCCGCACGGGGGTCAAACCAGGCGATATCCGGCACCCGCAGTTCGGCGCGCAGGGAGAGAGTGTCCAGCACTTCACCGCTGGCGCTCAGGTAGGCATCCCCGACCGCCAGCCTGACGCTGTCGACGCGCCAGCCGTCATCACTGCGGGCCGCTTCGCCCGACCCGCTGAGCGACCGTCCGCGGAGTTCGCCGCCGAGGCGCTCCAGACGCACCGCCTGGCCCGCAGGGTCACCCTCGGCGGCAATCCTGAACTGCACGTTGCCGGGCCAGCGGGGATGAAATGCCGACGGATCAATGGCCTCGCCGCTGCTACGCACATGCCAGTGAAGCTGCTCTTCCCACGACACTGCGCCGGCGGCACTGATCTGTCCGGTGGGCAGTGTCAGTCGCAGGTCGGCAAGGGTCCAGCTGTGACGGTCTCCCGTGCCGTCGAACCGCAGCGATACCGGTACCGCCTGGCGGTAGACGTCAGCGACGTCAAAGCGTCCCTGCATCTGCGTGACATGGGACGCAGCAGTGCCGGTCAGCGTCAGCTCGCCGTCGCGCGCGGCCCAGGGCGCAAAACCGGGCCAGCGAAGGTCCTGCCAGGACAACTGCAGATCGACTTCGGGCTCAGGGGTGGCGGCCATATCCAGCACACCTTCACCCTCCAGATATCCCCGGGTGCCCGACGGCGTGACCCGCAGGCTTTCCAGTATCAGGCGCTGCGCATCGGCCTGCGCGGCAAACTCGAAATCCAGCGGCGGCGCGTCTTCTGCGCTCAGCGCGCCGCCGCCATGCACGCGGGCGCTGGCGACATCACCCGCCCCGTTCACATCCAGAGACAGCAGCATATGCTCCAGCCCGGGCGCCGGCGAGGGCAGCGCCCAGTCGCTCACCGTCAACTCCGCCCACCATTGCGGCGCATCCACCAGGTCGGTCAGTCGCACACGCAATTCGGCATCGCCCGGACCCACCAGGCGCTGGCGCAGGCGCAACGCCTGCAAGTCACCGCGGACCCGCGTGGTGGTGCGCAGGGGCGCACCAGGCAGTGCATAGATGCGCCATCGCGCATCCAGCGCCAACGGCCAGTCACCGGATAAACGGGCGCTGGCCGACGCCTGCACGTCCACATCGGGCGTATCCATACGCAACTCATCCACGTTCAGCTGCGACCCGCGCATGCTGGCGGCAAGCCGGGCACGGTCAATCTGCAGGAGCGTGTCGCCGTCGCGTGTCAGGCGTGCGTCGAAAAGGTCCAGCCGGTCCAGACGTATCCCGAAGGGCAGGTGGATATCGGGCGGAGGCCAGGCGCCCGCCGGGTCATCCCCGGCCGCTTCCGTGGTCCGCAGGTCGACGCGCAGGCCGTGCATGGTCACCGCGTTCAGTCGCAGCTGCGACAGCCACAGCGCAGCAGGTTGCCAGCGCAGGGTCAGTTCCGGCAGGGAGACGCCCACAGCGTCGTCGTCCAGCCGCACATCGTAAAGCCTGAGCGGCCCTCGCAGGGTGCCCTCGACCTCACCCACCTCGATCTCCATGCCGGTCCAGGCAGGCACCTGATGAACCGCCCAGGAGGCCACGCGGGGTGAATGAATGGCATACAGGAAAGCGGCCGTGATCAGGCCGACGATCACCGCCAGTGTCATCAGTACCAGGCGCAGACGGCGTGTCAAAACGTGGCTCCCAGGCTGAGATGGAAGCGGTAGCGGTTGTCATCCAGGTTCAATGTGCGCGCCAGATCAATGCCCAGCGGGCCCACCGGCGTGCGCCAGCGCAGGCCCACCCCGGCCGCCCGCGCCAGTTCTTCGTCGGTGTCGTCAAAGGCGTTGCCCGCATCATGAAAAACCGCGGCGGCCCAGTTACCGGCGAAGCGATACTCATATTCGACACTGCTGGTGAGCAGGTACTTGCCGCCCACCACCAGGCCGTCATCATCCACCGGCCCCAGGCTCTTGTAGCGGAAGCCCCGCACGCTGCGATCGCCACCGGCGAAGAACCGCTGGGAAATAGGTAACTCAGCAAACTCCTCGACCGAGCTGCCACCGGCCTCACCACGCAACAGCAATCGCCCGCGCGGATGTAGCTGGTGCACATAGCGCAACTCCGTATACAACTGGACAAACGAGAGGTCCGAGCCAAGGTCGGTGTGTGCTCCCTTGAGATCGATATTCCAGCGCAGACCACGCGTAGGATAAATCCGGTGGTCGGCGCGCGTATAGGTGACGCCGATGCCGGGCAGCAACAGGCTGGTGGTCGACTCCAGGCCGTCACCCAGATCGAAACGCTCACGTTCCAGATCAAGGCGCAAGGCACGCTGCCAGCGCCCGAAGGTACGGGAATGGGTCACGCCCAGGTTCTGCGTGGTGCTCTCGCGATCCTCCGGCCGTTCGCGGACCACGCCGGCACGCAAAGTCACATGATCGGTGGCCGGATCAGCGATGGGAATGGTATAGCGCTGGGTAATACCCTGGATGACCTGGGACAATGTCAGATCGCCTGCCAGCTGGTGGCCACGGCGGTTGACCCGCCGGTTCTGCCAGCCCAGCCGGGTGCGCGGGCCGGTATCCGTGCCGTAGCCGATACCGAACGTATAGCGGTAACGGGGGCGGGGCGCCAGATAGACGTCAATCGGCACCGCATTGTCTTCGGCAAGATCCCGCCGGGGCTCAACCTCCACGCGAGAGAAGTAGTCACTGTCGTCGAGGCGATACTGCATGTTGAGCAGATCGCGGCGATGATAATCGTCGCCGGGCGCGAATGGGACGAAGCGCCGCACCAGCGCGTCGTCAAGAATTTCCTGGAACAGCCGCACCTCGCCGAAGCGATAGCGTTCTCCGGTGTCCAGGTGCAGGGTGATGGTGGCCTCCAGCGATTCAGGGTCCACCGTAATCCGGCGCACCTCGAACCGGGCATCCAGATAGCCACGCTCAAGGGCGCGCCGGCGCAAGCTGTCGCGACCCCGATCGTAGGCACGCTGATCTGCGGTATCGCCAGGCTGCAGCGCAAACCCCCTCAGGACTTGCCGGAGCACGGGATCATCGGCGCCGGCCCCGAGCAGTTCCAGGTCAACCCGCGTCAAGCGCACAGGCGCGCCCGGATCGACTACGTAGCGCGCGCGCCAGGCGCCGTTGTGCCGCCGCAGCTCGCTCTCCACGCGCGGCCGATAATAGCCGAACGGCTGCAGGGCCGTGGCGATTTCCGCCGGGGCGCGGGCGTGCAGGCGCCGCACGCGCACTTCGGAAACCTCGTCAGGGTCATACCGCGACAGCGAAAGCATGGTGCGCGCATTCTCGAGCATGCCCCCGCTGATACCCTCGATTTCCACTACGACGGCGTCGGCCGCAACCGGCAGTGGCATGGCTGTCAGCAGCAGGCATGCGATGATCCGGGGATAGCGGTACAGGGATTTTGAGTACACGCGCTTAGTCGTCCGCACCCGGATCAAGCACCCGGGCATAGAACGCGCTCTCGGCGGCCAGCGCCTGCGCGATGGTTTCAGCACGCCTGAAGCCGTGCGCCTCGCCTTCGAACAACCAGTATTCAGTGGGTAGCCCGGCCGCGCGCAGGGCATCCACCACCATGCGGGCCTGGTTCGGGGGCACGATGCGATCCTCCTCGCCCTGGAAGAAGATCACCGGACACCCGAAGCCCTGGATATGGTTGAGCGGCGAGCGCGCGGCGTAGGTCTCGCTGGCTGCAGGCCACGGCCCCACCAGGGCGTCCGTATACCGCGATTCGAACTTGTGCGTATCCTGCGCCAGCGCGGCGAGATCACTGATGCCGTAGTAGCTTGCGCCGGCGGCAAAGGTGTGGGTAAAACACAGGGCGCACAGTACGGTGTAGCCACCGGCACTGCTGCCACTGATCACCATGCGTCGGCTGTCCACCAGGCCCTCGGCGGCGAGGTACCGGGCAGCATTAACGCAATCTTCCACATCGGCGAGCCCCCACTGGCCATACAGCGCTTCCCGGTAACGTCGCCCATAGCCAGTGCTGCCCCGGTAGTTCACGTCTACCACCGCATAACCGCGACTGGTCCAGTAGCGCAGGCGCAGATCCAGCGCCGTGGTGGCCGCGCCGGTGGGGCCGCCGTGGCACTTGACCAGCAACGGCGGCAGGGTGTCGGCGGGACCGCGCACCCGGTCACCGGCCGGCGCGTAGTAAAGCGCATGCGCGTGACCCTCGCCGCTGGGGAAACGGATCGCGCGGGGCGCGGGGGCCAGGCGCGCGGGAATCGTCTCACCGGTGTCGCGACGCAACGGCTGGCTGCGCACCCGCGCGCCGTCCAGCTCCAGACGCAGCAAGGTCGGTCGTTCGGCGGGTGACGCCGCGATCAGTGCCGCCTGGCGGCCTTCCGCTACCACGCCTTCGTACTCGGTGAAGGGCAACGATAAAGTCTGCAGACCGCCGGCAAAGGAAAAACGGCCGAGTTGCCATTGCCCCTCACGGGTCCACGTGCAGAGCAGGTCGCCGTTGTCGCATACGGCATAGGTACGCATGCCGAAGCGCCACAACGGCAGGCCGAATTCCGCTTCCATGGGGCACAGGGCAGTGGTGGTGCCGTCCCGCCAGTAGTAAAGGTTCCACCAGTTGCTGCGGTCGGAGACAAAAACCAGGCCGCCCGAGGGGTGGAATTCGGGCTGGAATACCGATTCGCCGTCACCACCGGCGAGTCTTTGCAGATGCTGCGGGTGGCCGGCGGCATCAAGCGCAGCCAGGTAAAGGGCGGCCCCGTCCCATGGCATATTCGGGTGATCCCAGCACAGCCACGCCAGTTGTTCCCCGTCCGGGCTCAGGCGTGGCGCGCTGTAGAAATCGCGGCCCTGGTGCAGTACCTGCACACGCCCGTCGGCGATGTCGACCGCGACCAGCAACGCCTCCGGCTCGCGGCCTTCGGCCATCCGTTCGGCCACGCACAGCAGGCGGTTCCGGGCGTGATCGTGGACCGGCTCCACGAAGCGCAACGACGGCTCACGGGTCAGACGTCGGGGACGCTCACCCGGCTCGACCTGATACAACTGCTGATCGCCGAAATCGACAAACCACACCTTGCCGGCCGCGGCAACCCAGGCAACACCGCCATATTCGTGAACCCTGGAACGGGCGCTGAACGGCTCCGGCAGCACGTCACTGGCATGGCCGTGCGCATCGACGGCGACCAGGGCGGAGCGGCCGCCCTCGGCGGGACGCGTTTCGCTGAAATACAGGATGCCGTCGGCCAGCTGCGGGTGCGCCACGCGCACTGCGCCGGTGGCCACCCGTTGTTCGGTGATCGGCGATGGCCACGTACCCCAGGGGTGCACACGCATATCAATCATACGTCGTCCCCGTCACCGGTGCGGACTGCCGGAACGCCAGACGGGTCGTGCCCAGCGGTTGGCTGTGAGCATCAAAGCGGCGCTCAACCATGTCCCCACTGCCGTCGGCAGCCATACGGACCACCGTTGAACATCGGGTGCCGTACTGTTCACCGCGGATGACCCCCGGCGAGAGCAGACGCTCGAACTCTACACCCACGCCGGTATCGGGTAGCTCGGCGTCCGGTGCGGGGACCGGATCATGCAACATGGCCAGCAGCGCTTCCTGATCAGCCCCTGCCGCTACCTTCTCAACGAACGCGCGGCGACCACGGATGACCTTGGGCCAGGGGGTGTTGAGACGGGCATTGCTCAGCGCATACACGTCCGGTGGCAAGGGCTGCGGCATGCGCTGTTCGAGGTTGTTCAGGTAGTACATACCGGCCCCGTCGCCGGCCAGCAGGTTGAACGGCGCGTACGGGTCCGAGTCGCCGGCCAGCCGGTCCAGAGCCTGCGCCACGTCTTGACCATCAAGCAGCGCGTCGCGCACCAGCAAACCCCGGCTGCGCCGTCCCTCGCTCGCTTGCGGATCCCGCACATTGGTCACCGCAGCAAAGCGGCCGCCGCGCGTCACCCCCAGCCAGGTGCCACCCGCCAGTAAATCTCGCCCGGCGGCCACATCCGGTTCATCTTCCCACCACTGCAGCGGGGCGGTCGGGCGCGTGTGGAATTCGTCCCGATTGGCGGCCACAATCAACGGGAACTCGGGGCTTTGGTGCCAGGCAACAAAAAGAACGCACATGCGTATATCCCGGGAGAAGAAAACTAAAGCAGCGCAAGCAGGCGCTGTTGGGACCATCATACCGCCGGCAGGGTTCCGTGCCCAACGCGCATCGGTGCCGTGGGCCGGCCAACGCTGGTATGATGCGCCGCGCCGGCGAACGCCCACAGTCACGGTCGATGGCGCGCGGGGCCAGGCTCGAGCACGCGAGCAACGAAACAGTACTTACTCGGGGCAAGGCACATCATTATGTCGAAGCACAGCGCGGAGCAGACACGGGTCGTCATCGTCGGCGGGGGATTCGGCGGCCTGTATGCGGCGCAACGGCTGTCGCGCGACCGTCACTACCAGGTGACGGTCATCGACAAACGCAACTACCACCTGTTCCAGCCGCTGCTCTACCAGGTCGCCACCGGCACGCTGTCACCGGGGGATATCGCCACGCCCATCCGGGCCGTGCTCAGGGGGCGCCGTAATGTACAGGTGCTGCAGGCCACCGTGC
>SLLK01000052.1 GCA_007134115.1 Gammaproteobacteria bacterium
GGCTGGCGGATGACTGAGTGAACCCGTGTCGTGCGACGATGTGACTTCGCGATGTTATTCGCGTTAGGCTGTCGCCGCACGGGGAGGCGGCCTCGTGTCCGGCACTGCGATTGCGGCGGTGGTGGACGCCTGGTTTGCAGCCTCCGGGATACATCGTGGCAGGGCGCCGTGGAGGGGTCAGGCCGCGCACTGATAGCTGACTGGAGTATCGTATGTTGACCGTTCGCATGATGATTGCCTTGATAATGATGTTCGCGCTGTGCGCCACGGCAGCCGCGACCCCGCCGGCGGGCGATCAGCCGGATCAGATCGACCAGCTTGCTGAAATGCTGGGCCTCAGCGATGACCAGCAGAGCGACATTCGTGAGCTGGTGGACGATATGTCACCGCGCATTGAGGCCAAGCAGGCCGAGGTGCAGCAGTTGCAGCAGGACCTCCAGGGCCGGGCCGGCGCCGGTGCGGATGAGGACAGCATTCGCGAAGATGCGGCCAGATTGGGGGAGCTGACCGGTGAAATGACGGCCCTGTCGCTGATCATGCAGTCGCGCGTGGAAGGTGTGTTCACTGCAGAGCAGCGCGAGCAGCTGGAAGCTGAAGCGCAGCGCCAGCAGGAGCAGCAGCAGATGCAGCAGCAGCAGATGCAGCAACAGATGCAGGAACAGATGCAGCAGCAACAGTAGTCGTGTCTGTGTTGTGTTGCCGGCCGGGCAGGCCGGGTGAGCCGCGATGGCCGGCGGGTGCCGGTCGCGCGGCTGCTTCGCCGGGGCTGCCTTGAGCCGGTTTGGGCGCGCAGGGGATCGGTGGTGTCGCTGACACTGGCGCGGCAGCCACCGCGGGCAATGCCGCAACAGGGGGAGCGGGACTCATGCGTTTGCAGCTCAGTACCTGGCAGGAAATCGAGCAATACCTGCAGCGCGCCACCGGTGTCGTGATACCCGTGGGCTCTACCGAACAGCATGGTCCCAACGGTCTGATCGGTACCGATGCCATTTGTCCGGAAACCATCGCCCATGCGCTGGGCGAGCGTGAGGATATTCTCGTCGGGCCGACACTGAGTATCGGCATGGCGCAGCACCACATGGGTTTTCCCGGCACCATCACCCTGCGCCCGGGGACACTGATTGCGCTGATTCGCGATACCGTGGAATCGCTGGTGACGCACGGTTTCACGCATATCCTGTTCGTCAATGGTCATGGCGGTAATATCGCCACACTGCAGACGGCCTTTGCCGATATTCAGACCACGCGCAGCTTCGGTGGCGTCGCCGGGGAAGTTCAACTGGGCCTGCATAACTGGTTTCTGGGTGCACGGGCCAGGCGCCTGGCAAACGAACTTTACGGTGCGGCCGAAGGTGCGCACGCCACGCCGTCGGAAGTTTCGCTTTCCTGGTATGCCTGGCCGGAAGCAGTCAAGCGGGTGCCTCTGGAGCCGGAGGTGGCGCCGGCGGCGGCCGGTTTCGGCGATGCCCGGGATTTCCGGCGACGTTATCCGGACGGACGCATGGGTTCCAATCCGGGGCTGGCTTGTGTGGAGCACGGTCGACGGCTGCTCGAGGCGGGTATAGAGGACGCGCTGGAGGCATGGCAGCAATTGCTCCGGCGTTGATATAAAGGCACTTGCGCACGTGACTGTCGCTGGCATCGGGGCGCCCTGCTCGGGTATTGTGGGCCGTCACCCTGTGTGCTCCACGTTTTTTGCAAAAGGACCGGTCCGCCTATGTTTCTGGATCCCTATCATTCGATAGTCGATGGCCATGTGTGCGTCAGCTCGGCGCAGGGCAGTCGCTTTGCCAAGGAGGTGGCGGGTGACTTCAATCCGCTGCATGACGAGGGTGCGCGCCGGTTTTGTGTGCCCGGTGATTTGCTGTTTTCCCTGGTGCTGGCCCGCTATGGCCTGTCGCAACGTATGAGTTGTCGTTTTGTGGGCATGGTGGGCGACGGTGTGCCGCTGTGTTTTCCCGAGCAGCCGGGCGCCGAGTTCGACATCACCGATACGCGCGGCAAGGTGTTCGTGCACATTGAGCGTGCCGGTGAAAACACCCGTGATGAACGGGTGGTAGAGGCCATCGCGCGCCAATACGTGGCGTTCTCCGGCAAGAACTTTCCCCACTATCTCGAGCCCCTGATGGCGTCAAAGGGCGTCATGTTCAATCCCGCGCGCCCACTGGTGATGTATGACAGCATGGATTTTGCAATGCAGCGCCTGGATCTGGTCGACCCCCGGCTTGAGCTGGCGGATTCGACGCTGGAAGTGGCCGGCAAACGCGGGGATTCCATGCTCTATTTCAAGGTGTATGAGGGCGACGAAGTGGTCGGCTCCGGCTCCAAGAAAATCGTTATGAGCGGGCTGCGCGAGTATGATCATGAACAGGTGCAGGCGTTTGTGGCGGAATTCTACCGTCTCAAGGAAGCCTATGAGGCGCGACGCTGAAGACGGCGGCGTCATGACCCGGCGCCGCGCCGCGCCGCCCGCCTGGGATCGGGTGTTCCCGCCGCGCGTCATGGCGCGGGTGCTCGGCGGACTGGGTTTGCGCTGGAAGCCACTGGTCGTGCTTTTTAATTACGTCGGTTTTGTTCTCGGCATTTCCCTGTTATGGCCCTATCTGATTCTCGCCCCGCTGGCACAGCGTTGGGGCTCGGCTGCGGCCCGGCTGAGATTGCAACGGTTTTTCGGCTGGCTGTGGCTGGCCTGCTTCGGGGTTTACCGGCGGGCCTGGTATCATCCCGAAATCCGTGCCGACGAGAGCTATGTGTATCTCGCCGAGCACATGTCGCTGATTGATATCCCCCTGTACGCGACGACCTGGCCGACCCTGACCCGGGGGCTCAGTGCCCGCGAATACCGTGCCATTCCGATGTATGGCTGGCTGTTGCGCGCCGCCGGTACGGAGTTCATCGAGCGTCGGCATGCGCGCGTGGCCTTGCGCGATCTGCAATCCCTGCGCCGGCGTATGCTCAGCGAACAGTTCTCTCTTCTGGTGGTCCCGGCGGGCACCCGCACCCCGGATGGGCGCAAGGTGCCTTTCCGGCGCGGTGTCTTCTCGCATATCGCGCTGCACCGGCCGCTGGTGCCGGTATATCTGGTGGGCCTGGAACGGCTTGTGCTTGGGAAATACCTGTGCAGCCCCGGCCGTGTGGATGTGGTCTACGGAGCCCCGATCCGGCCGGAGGCGCATCCGGAGGCTTTCGCCGATGAACAAAGCCTGCGTGATTACGTGCAGGCGCGAATGCAGGAGGAGGGGCAGCTGTTACGTCGACAGCGACGCGCGCTGATGCGCGGCGAGATGCTCCGCGCCGTTCGCCCGGCCGCGTCGGAGCCTTAATCCGGGTCAGGGTTTCGCGCTTTTCCGCCAAACCGGTATAATCCATGGCGGTCGCCAGGTTCACGCGCGGATGCAAGTCAGTGTGGCCGTGCGAAAGTGGCGGAACTGGTAGACGCGCCGGGTTTAGGTCCCGGTGGGGGCAACCCCTTGAGAGTTCGAGTCTCTCCTTTCGCACCAACAACCCGGTTGCCGGCAGCCGCTTGAAAGGCGCCGGCCCGGATATTTTTTATCCCGTATTCGAGGTTCATGCATGCAAGTTTCCGTTGAGTCGACCGGGCCGCTGGAGCGGCGGATCGCGGTTGAAGTACCGGCCGAGCGCGTCGAGCGCGAGGTGGATAACAAGCTTCGCGCTCTGGGGCGCACGGCGAAAATCAAGGGTTTCCGTCCCGGCAAGGTGCCCCTGAAGGTGGTGCAGCAACAGTATGGTGACCAGGTTCGTCAGGAAGTGCTCGGCGATCTGCTTCAGGCCACCTACAGCGAAGCGCTGGATCAGGAAAAACTGCAACCGGCTGGTCGGCCGCGGATTGAACCGGAGCAGCAGGCGCCCGGCGAGGCATTCCGCTACACCGCGATTATCGAGGTGTTTCCGGAGGTCAAGCTGCAGGGGCTGGACCAGATTGAGGTCAGCCGGCCGCTGGTCGAGATAGGTGATGACGATGTAGACAAGCTGTTGCAGCGCATTCGCCGCCAGCATGCCGAGTGGGAGCCGGTGGAGCGCAAGTCGGCCGACGGCGATCAACTGGTCGTCGACTTCGAGGGCAGTATTGACGGCGAGCCTTTTGAAGGGGGCAAGGCGGAAAAAGCGACCGTTGAGCTCGGCGCGGGGCGCATGCTGAAGGACTTCGAGAAGGGGCTGACCGGGGTGCAGGCGGGTCAGGACCTCAGCTTCAAAGTGAATTTTCCCAAGGATTACAACGCCGAGCATCTGGCCGGCAAGAAAGCGGTATTCAAGGCGCACGTGCATTCGGTCTCCGCACCGCGCCTGCCGGAGGTGGACGATGCCTTCGCCGAGCGATTGGGGATGAGCGAGGGCGGTGTTTCCCGTCTTATGGAGGAACTGCGCAAGAGCATGGAGCGGGAGGTGGAACAGGCAACGCAGGGGCGTGTCAAGCAGCAGGTGCTTGATCAGTTGTATGAGAAAAACCCCATCGAGTTGCCCACGCCGCTGGTCGATGAAGAAATCCGGCGTTTGCAGCAGGACATGGTGCAGCGCATGGGTATGGGTGAGGACAGTCAGCCGGATCTGCCGCGCGAGTTGTTCGAGGAAGAGGCACGCAAGCGTGTGGCGCTGGGTTTGCTGGTCGGCGAAGTCATTCGCGAGCACGAGATTCGCATTGAGGAAGACCGCGTCAGGCAGGCGATCGGCCGTCTGGTGGCGGGCCAGGAAAACCCCGAGGAGACAGCGCGGGCCTATCTTTCGGATCCGGATACCCGGCGTGGCATTGAAGCGATGGTGATGGAGGAGCAGGTGGTCGATCTGCTGCTCGAAAGCGCCACAGTCAAGGACCAGAAGACATCCTTTGAGGATCTTGTGAGTCAGGGCCAGGGGTGAGCCGGTCAATCACGGCTCCACAACGTAAACCGACATTCTGGAGTGCAGGCATGAACGATGGACGCGGAACAACCGGCGCGGGCAGTGATGTGCAAGCAATGAATCTCGTGCCGATGGTGGTCGAGCAGACCGCCAGGGGTGAGCGTGCCTACGATATCTTTTCGCGCCTGTTGAAGGAGCGGGTGGTATTTGTGGTCGGCCCGGTCGAGGACAACATGGCCAACCTGGTTGTGGCCCAGCTGCTGTTCCTGGAATCGGAGAATCCGGACAAGGATATTCATCTGTATATCAACTCGCCCGGCGGTTCGGTGACCGCGGGTCTGGCGATCTACGACACCATGCAGTTTATTCGTTCGGATGTGAGCACGATTTGCGTGGGCCAGGCGGCGAGCATGGGCGCGCTTCTGCTGACTGCGGGCGCCAAAGGCAAACGTTTCAGCCTGCCCCATTCGCGCATGATGATTCACCAGCCGCTGGGCGGTTTTCAGGGTCAGGCCAGCGACATTGACATTCACGCGCGTGAAATTTTGCTGGTACGCGATCGCCTCAACACCATCCTTGCGAACCATACCGGCCAGAGCCTGTCCACTATTGAGGCGGATACAGATCGGGATCGTTTTATGTCGGCCAGTGAAGCGCGCGATTATGGCCTGATTGATGATCTGCTCAGTGGCAGGGACAAGCCGACAACCGGCGCGAAGTCAGGTAAATAGCGGTGTGGCGGACGCTTCCCGGGGGAGCGCGAACATTGTGAAAGCGGGTTTTCGCGTGATATATCTGTAATCACGGTCTGTTTCGGGACACGTGCAGCCAACCCGGAGTCAAAGTATGAGCAACGACACGCGAGACAAAGGTGGCGATAACGGCAAGTTGCTGTACTGCTCGTTTTGCGGCAAAAGCCAGCACGAGGTGCGCAAGCTGATCGCCGGGCCATCGGTTTTCGTGTGCGATGAATGTGTCGATTTGTGCAACGACATCATCCGCGAAGAGCTGCAGGAAAAAGCCGAAAGCGAGCGAGGGCGCCTGCCCAGGCCGCGTGAGATCAATGACACGCTGGATGAGTACGTCATCGGTCAGGATGCTGCCAAGAAGATTCTCTCGGTGGCCGTCTACAACCATTACAAGCGTCTCAACGCACGCACCGCCCGTGACGGGGTGGAGCTGTCCAAAAGCAATATCCTGCTGATCGGGCCGACCGGTTCGGGCAAGACCCTGCTGGCGGAGACCCTGGCGCGCATTCTGGATGTGCCCTTTACCATCGCCGACGCCACTACGCTCACCGAGGCGGGCTATGTTGGCGAGGATGTGGAGAACATCATCCAGAAGTTGCTGCAAAAGTGTGACTACGATGTCGAGCGCGCGCAGACAGGGATTGTGTATATAGACGAGATCGACAAGATCTCGCGCAAGTCCGACAACCCCTCGATTACCCGGGATGTATCCGGCGAAGGCGTGCAGCAGGCGTTGCTCAAGCTGATCGAGGGTACGGTCGCCTCGGTGCCGCCGCAGGGTGGGCGCAAGCATCCGCAGCAGGAATTCCTGCAGGTGGATACGCGTAACATCCTGTTTATCTGCGGCGGGGCTTTTGCCGGTCTGGAAAAGATCATTCGCGGGCGCAGCCAGGAAAGTGGTATCGGTTTTGCCGCCGAGGTGGGTGGTGGTGAACAGGAGCGCAGCATCGGCGAGGTGCTCTTCCAGGTCGAGCCTGAAGATCTTATGAAGTTCGGTCTGATCCCCGAGTTTGTGGGGCGTCTGCCGGTCGTGGCGACTCTCGACGAGCTTGATGAGGCGGCGCTGATGCGGATTCTGGTGGAGCCCAAAAATGCGCTGACCAGACAGTATCACAAGCTCTTCGAGATGGAAGGCTGCGACATCGAGTTCACCGAGGACGCGCTGCGCGCGGCGGCGCGCAAGGCCATGGACCGCAAGACCGGCGCGCGCGGCCTGCGCACCATCCTGGAAACCGCGTTGCTTGATACAATGTATGACTTGCCGTCGCTGGAAAATGTGACGCGGGTGGTGGTGGATGACGCTACCATCGAAGGTGAGGGCAAGCCTTACATCATGTATGAGTCCGGCGACACGCAGGCCGCAGCATCCGATTAGGCGGTGCGCGGCACATCAGGGCGAGGGCCCGGCGCCGGCCGTGTACCGGCGGCAGTCATGCCGCGCGTTGCCCGGCAACCTTGAACTCTGCCTTTCCCACCCCCATATCCACAGGGAGACGCCGGTTTCACCGGTGGTCTCCCGGTGTCATGCCGGGGTCGACCGGCCAACCCGCCGGGCGTTTCCCGATGGCACGAGATTTTGCTACCAGAGGATTGTTTAATGAGCACTGAGACCGGTTCCACGCAGGCGAAGAACAGCGACACGGGACGCTTGCCGCTGCTGCCATTACGCGATGTGGTGGTTTACCCCCACATGGTGATTCCGCTGTTCGTGGGACGCGAGAAGTCCATCGAGGCGCTCGAGGCTGCGATGGCCGACGACAAGCAGATTCTGCTGGTAGCGCAGAAGAGCGCGGAGACCGATGATCCCGGCAGCAAGGATATTTACCGGGTGGGCACGGTCGCCACCGTGTTGCAGATGCTCAAGCTGCCTGACGGCACAGTCAAGGTGCTGGTGGAAGGATCACGGCGTGCCCGACTCGACGCGCTGGACGAAGATGCCGGCTATCTCCAGGCGACATTTACCCTGCTCGAGAATGATCCGGAAAAGGCCGATCGTGAGCTGGAAGTGGTCATGCGCTCGGTGCTCTCTTTGTGTGATCAGTATGTCAAGCTCAACAAGAAAGTGCCGCCGGAGGTCTTGACCTCGCTATCGGGTATAGAGCAGCCGGGTCGCCTGGCGGACACCATTGTCGCTCACCTTTCGCTGAAGCTTGAACAAAAGCAGCACGTGCTGGAAATGCGTTCGGTGAATGAACGGCTGGAGCACGTGATGGCGCTGATCGAGGGCGAAATCGAGTTGCTTCAGATCGAGAAGCGTATTCGCGGCCGGGTCAAGCAACAGATGGAAAAGAGCCAGCGCGAGTATTACCTCAATGAGCAGATGAAGGCCATCCAGAAAGAGATGGGCGATCTGGAAGAGGGCGGCAGCGAACTTGACGAACTGGCGCGGCGCATCGAGAAATCGGGGATGTCCAAAGAGGCGCGCAAGAAGGCCGATGCGGAGCTGGGCAAGCTTCGCATGATGTCGCCGATGTCGGCTGAAGCCACCGTGGTACGTAATTACATTGATGCGCTGGTCAGCGCGCCGTGGAAGAAAAAGACCCGCATCCGCAATGATATTGCGCTGGCCGAGCGGGTGCTGGACGAGGATCACTGCGGCCTGGAGAAGGTCAAGGAACGGATTCTGGAGTATCTGGCGGTACAGCAGCGCGTGCGCAAGCTCAAGGGGCCGATCCTGTGCCTGGTGGGCCCGCCCGGTGTGGGCAAGACTTCGCTGGGCCGCAGTATCGCGCGTTCCACCAATCGCAAGTTCATCCGCATGTCGCTGGGCGGGGTGCGTGATGAAGCCGAGATTCGCGGCCACCGGCGCACCTACATCGGCTCCATGCCGGGCAAGGTGATGCAGAACCTGACCCGGGTGGAGACACGTAACCCGTTGTTTCTGCTTGATGAGATTGACAAGATGTCAATGGATTTCCGGGGCGATCCGTCGTCGGCGTTGCTTGAAGTGCTGGATCCTGAGCAGAACCACACCTTCAACGATCATTACCTGGAAGTGGACTTCGATCTCTCTGATGTGATGTTCGTGGCGACCGCCAACACGCTGGATATTCCCGGGCCGTTGCTGGATCGCATGGAAGTCATTCGTCTGCCCGGTTATACCGAGGACGAGAAGGCCGCCATCGCCAGCGAGCATCTGCTGCCCAAGCAGCTCAAGAATCACGGCCTGTCAGCCGAGGAATGTGCCATTTCAGAGGCAGCCCTGCTCGACGTGATTCGCCGCTACACGCGCGAGGCCGGCGTGCGCAATCTGGAGCGCGAAATTGCCAAGATCTGCCGCAAGGTGGTCAAGCAGCTGGTCAGTGACGAGGCGCGCTCGCAGGTTGAGGTGACGCCGGATAACCTGCATGAGTATCTTGGCGTGCCGCGCTATCGCTTCGGTCTTGCCGAAGAGCATGATCAGGTGGGACAGGTGACCGGGCTGGCCTGGACCGAGGTGGGGGGCGAGTTGCTCACCATAGAAACAGCCATTGTGCCGGGCAAGGGCAAGCTGATTCATACCGGCAAGCTTGGCGATGTCATGCAGGAATCGGTGCGCGCGGCCATGACCGTGGTCCGCAGCCGGGCGGAAAGTCTGGGTATAGAGACGGATTTCCATCAAAAGTACGACATGCATGTGCACCTTCCCGAAGGCGCAATTCCCAAGGATGGGCCGAGCGCGGGGATCGGTCTTTGCACGGCGTGGGTGTCGGCGTTGACGCGCATCCCGGTGCGTGCGGACGTAGCCATGACCGGCGAGATCACGCTGCGTGGTGAAGTGCTGCCAATTGGCGGACTCAAGGAGAAATTACTGGCCGCCAGTCGGGGCGGTCTCAAGACCGTCCTGATCCCGGAAGAAAACCGCAAGGATCTTGTTGAAATTCCGGACAATATCAAAAGTAAGCTGGAAATTGTGCCGGTGCGCTGGATTGATGAAGTGTTCGATGTGGCATTGCAGCGCATGCCGCTGCCGGGTGACA
>SLLK01000369.1 GCA_007134115.1 Gammaproteobacteria bacterium
AGCATGCGCGCGCCCGGCATGTCGCTGATGCGGATGCCGGTGTTCGTGTGGATGATGCTGATCACCTCGTTCCTGATCATCTTCGCGTTCCCCCCGTTTACGATCGCGCTGACGCAGATCATCTTCGACCGCACCTTCGGCACGCTCTTCTACGTGCCCGAGGCGGGGGGCCTACCGATCCTGTGGCAGCACCTGTTCTGGATCTTCGGGCACCCGGAGGTGTACATCATCATCCTGCCGGCGTTCGGCGTGATCTCCGAGATCATCCCCACGTTCAGCCGCAAGCCGCTGTTCGGCTACCCGGTGATGATCCTCTCCGGCATCTTCATCGGCTTCATGGGCTTCGCGGTGTGGGCGCACCACATGTTCACCACCGGCCTCGGTCCGGTCGCGAACACCGCGTTCAGCCTCACGAGCTTCGTGATCGGCATTCCGACCGGCGTGAAGGTCTTCAACTGGGTCGGCACCATGTGGGGCGGCGCGATCCGCTTCGCCGTCCCGATGCTCTACGCCATCGCGTTCCTGTTCATGTTCGTGCTCGGCGGCATCACCGGGATCATGCTGGCCATGCCGCCGTTCGACGCTCAGGCGCACGACAGCTACTTCGTGGTCGCCCACTTCCACTACGTGATGGGCGGCGGCGCGCTGTTCGCCTTCTTCGGGGCGGTGTACTACTGGTTCCCGAAGGTGACCGGCAAGATGATTTCGGAGCGAATCGGCAAGATCGCGTTCACGTTCTTCTTCGTCGGGTTCAACATGATCTTCATGCCGCAGCACTTCGTGGGGCTCCTCGGCATGCCCCGCCGCGTGCAGACCTACGACGAAGGGTTCGGCTTCGAGATCTACAACCTGATCTCGACCTCCGGAACGTTCGTGATGGGCACCGGGATGGTGCTGATCCTGCTCAGCGTCATCTGGGCGTTCAAGTACGGCAAACCGGCCGGAAACGACCCCTGGGACGGCCGCACGCTCGAGTGGACCACCACCAGCCCACCGGTGCACCACAACTTCGATCGGCTGCCGATCGCGCTCGACCGGGACGCGTTCTGGGCGCGGAAGCACCCTGAACTGGCGCATCCGGACGATCCGGCGCTCTACGACCGCGACTACGACGCCGGCGGGATCCACATGCCCGGGCAGTCGTGGTACCCGTTCCTGATGTCGCTGTTCATCGTGATCGGCGCGTACGGGATCCTGTACCAGAACTTCGTACTGGCCGGACTGATGGGCGCGCTGGTCGTGTTCAGCACCTACGGTTGGGCGTTCGAAGGAGTGGGCGGGCACCACGTGCACCCCGAGTCGACCGAAGCCAAGGAAGGAGCGACCGACTGATGGCCGCGCACGCACCGGCCCAGGCGGCCGACGCTGCCGCACCCGCCGTCCACGGCTGGAAGAGTATCAGGCAGTGTGAACACACCGGGCGTCGCCCGGTGTGTTCTGCTGTGTCTCCTCAGGCGTCCCCGGGTAAACCTGCCGGGGTCCCATCCCTGCGACCATGTGCCGCAGGGAAGTCGGGTACCATGGGTTCACTGGAGGGTGTCTGGTGCCTAAAGCCTTGACTATTACCGGCCTGGTGCTGTCCTCGGTGCTGGCCGCCGGGTGCGCCTCGACCATGCCCCAAACGCTGGTCGATGAATTCGCCGACGCGCATCCCGCCGCGGCGCCCGAAGAGGCGCCACGTGTGCGCCGGGTGGCGCCCGCGGTGCTTTCGCGCGGCGCGACCGACCAGCCTTTGGTGGCGCTGACTTTCGATGCCTGCAGCACCTGGGTGGAGGCCGACTATGATGCGCAGGTGATCGCCGTGCTGCGCGAGCATGAGGCGCCGGCAACGCTTTTCCTGGGGGGGCTGTGGATGTTGCGCTTCGATGCCCTGACCCGTGAGCTGCATGATGACCCCTTGTTCGAGATTGCCAACCACGCGCATGCGCATCCGGATATGACCGAACTGGATACAGGGAAAGTGGACCGCGAACTCGCGTTTGCGCAACTGGCCGCGTTATCAGTGACCGGCGAGCAGCCGCTGTATTTCCGGCCGCCCTATGTACGCAAGAATGCGCAGCTGGTTGAGCGTGCTGCGGCACTGGGTCTGCTCACCGTGCAGTATGATCTTGCCAGCGGTGATGCGGACGAGGCGCTGGCAGCCGCGGATATCGCCGCCCATGTGCTGGACAACGTGCGACCCGGCAGCATCGTCGTGCTGCACATGAACAATCCCGACTTGCCCACCGCCGAGGCGTTGCCGGACATTCTGGCCGGACTGAAGGAACGGGGGCTGGAGCCGGTGACGGTGTCCCGCCTGCTGGAGGCGGGGGCGGTACCGGACATCTGAACAGGCGATGGGTGGGCAGCGCATGGTTGCTGCGCGGAACGGCTGTGGCGGCTTCATCCGCCGCACTCGTGCGCTATTCCTGATAAAATGGGCGGCGTATTTCCCCACAGCGAGATCTTCCATGCAGGACGAAGAAAACGCCTTTGAAGCGGCTGCGCGCGAGGCCGTCGACCTGGGCAACCGGCTGGCGGATGCCGACGAGGCGTCCGATTTGTGGGACGTGGCCGACGGGTTGCTGGCCGGCGCCATTCATTACTGGTTGTACACCCGTCAGCCGTGCGCCGATATGGCGTGCGAGGATTGTGAGGAAGTGCGCACGGCCGGACAGCGGCTGGCGCTGTTGCGGAAGTTCATTGATGAGTCGGCGCGCGACAGCGAGTATTTTCACTCACCCAATGATTACGGCGTGGGTCGCGCCTGAACGGACGTTTCTGCCGCCGGTGTGACGCCCGGAATCGCGCATTCCATGACGGTCTGGTGCAGTAACTCGATGGCTTCCGGGCGCGGAAAACTGCGTCGCCACGCCAGGCCGATCACCCGGCCGGGGGCCGGCGCTTCAAAATCGCGCACACTGAGTAACTCGTCGTCCGGCCCGTTGACCGAAGAAGCCGGCAATACGGTAATGCCCAGGCCGCTGGCCACCATGTGCCGGATGGTCTCCAGGCTGCTGCCCTCCATGCTGCGCTGCAGCCCCCGCCCATCACCGGCGTGACGGTACTGGCATTCCGGGCAGGCCCTGAGCACCTGGTCGCGAAAACAATGCCCCTGACCGAGCAGCAGCAACTCCTCGTCGGCCAGCTCCGGCGCTGCGATGCGCGCGCGCGCGGCCCACGGGTGGCTGGTGGGCATCAGTACCCGGAAGGGTTCCTCGTAAAGCGCCCGGGTCAGTACGCCGGTATGCTCAAAAGGCAGTGACAGTATGACGGCGTCCACCGCGCCATGGCGCAATTGTTCGGCGAGGTTGGCGGTGTAGTTCTCCTCGATGATCAGCGGCATGTCAGGCGCGCGTTGTCGCAACCGGGGCACCAGGTGCGGCAACAGGTAGGGACCCACGGTAAAGATCACGCCCAGGCGCAGTGTGCCCGCCAGCGGATCGCGACCCTCGGCGGCAATCGCCTTGACCCGATCCGCTTCCTCCAGCACGCGACTGGCCTGTTCTATCACCCGTTGTCCCACCGCAGTCGCTACCACCTCACTGCCGGTGCGTTCGAACAGCTTGATATCCAGCTCTGTTTCCAGCTTGCGTACGGCCACGCTGAGTGTGGGCTGACTGACAAAGCAGGCTTCCGCGGCGCGTCCGAAGTGGCGTTCGCGGGCGATGGCGACCACATAGCGCAGTTCGGTCAGGGTCATGTCTGCTCCAGCCAGTCGCGCGGGCGCAGGTAGTCGCCGAGCGCTTCCTCCGGCGTACCGGGTTGTGGCTGCCAGTCATAGCGCCAGCGTACTTCCGGGGGCAGGGACATTAATATGGACTCGGTGCGTCCGCGTGATTGCAATCCGAACAGGGTGCCGCGGTCGTAGACCAGATTGAACTCGGCATAACGGCCGCGGCGGTAGAGCTGAAAGTCACGTTCACGCTCACTCCAGGGCAGCGCCTGGCGGCGCTCCACGATGGGCAAATAGGCGGGCAGGTAGTGATCGCCCACATGACGCATGAAGTCGAAGCAGCGGCTGAAGCCCCATGCGTCCAGGTCGTCGAAGAACAGGCCACCCACGCCGCGTGTTTCATCGCGATGCGGCAGATAAAAATACTCGTCGCACCAGCGCTTGAAGCGCGGGTACACGTCTTCGCCGAAGGGCTGGCAGGCGGCGCGCGCCGTGCGGTGCCAGTGCAGCACGTCTTCCTCAAAGGGATAAAATGGTGTCAGGTCGAAGCCGCCGCCAAACCACCACACCGGGGCCGCGTCCTCGCGGGTGGCCACGAACAGGCGCACGTTGGCGTGAGAGGTGGGCACGTAAGGGTTGCGCGGATGAATCACAAGTGACACGCCCAGCGCCTCGAAGCGGCGCCCGGCCAGTTCGGGGCGGCGGGCGCTGGCCGCTGCCGGCAGGCCCTCGCCGTGCACATGCGAGAAATTCACGCCGGCCTTTTCGAATACAGCACCGTCTTCAAGCACCCGGCTGCGCCCGCCGCCCCCTTCGGGGCGCTCCCAGGCGTCCTCGCGGAAGGAGCCGTCACTTTCCAGCCCCTGCAGACCCTTGCAGATACGCTCCTGCAGATCGAGCAGGTAATCCTTGGCAGCAGCGGCACTGACCTCGTCGTGATTCATGAGCTGGCTCCGTCACCGGGTCCCCGGCGCAACACTTTGCCGCTGACGGCATCGTGGATGGCGGTCGGGCCGTTCAGCCCGCCAACGGCGCCGGATATTACCAGATCAGGGCCGTCGCCGAGTCGTCGCCGGACTTGCAGCGCGCTGCGTGCCGGCGGTCGTCCGCTGCGGTTGGCGCTGGTGGAGACCAGCACGCTGTCGCAGGCCCGGCACAGTTCTGCCGCCAGCGGGTGGTCGGTGACGCGCACGGCCAGTGTGTCACGCCCCCCGCTGAGCCACTCAGGGGTGTCCGGGTGGGCCGGTGCGACCCAGGTGACCGGCCCCGGCCATGAGGCCAGCATGCGTCGGCGTGCGGCGACGGGCAGGTCGCCCAGCCAGGGTTCCAGCTGCGCGGCGTCGGCAGCAATCAGGATCAGGCCCTTGCTTGCGACACGCCCCTTGAGTGCCAGCACTTTTGCCACCGCGTCGGGTGACAGCGGATGACAGCCCAGGCCATAAACGCCCTCGGCAGGACAGGCGATGACCCCGCCGGTGAGGATCACCCGGCGGGCATGTCGCAACTGCGTGGGGTGCATGGTGGTCATCCGGCAACGGTGCGCGGCGAGTCGGTTCAGGACACGCCCGGGGAGTCTGTCTCTTCGGTCGGCGCCATTTCCGGTGCCGGTTCGGCAAAGCCGCACTCTTTCTGCGGGCAGACCCGTTCGGTGCCACGACGCTTGGTGGTCTTCACGGTAAGAATGGGCCAGCCGCAGTCCGGACAGGGACCCGGGATGGGTTCGTTCCATACCGCGTACTTGCACTTGGGATAGGTCTCGCAGGAAAAGAAGATCTTGCCGTAGCGGGATTTACGCTGCAGCAGGTTGCCCTTCTCGCACTCGGGACAGGTCATGCCGGTGTCCCGCGGTTTTTCCAGCGGTTCTATGTGTTTACACTTGGGGTAGGCGCTGCAGCCGATGAACTTGCCGTAGCGGCCGGTGCGGATGATCAGGTCGGAGTCGCACTCGGGACACTGGCGGCCTTCCACCACTTGCGGCTCACTGCTGGCGCTGCCGTCGCCGTGCAGGTCGCGCGTGTAATCACACTCGGGGTAGCCCGAGCAGCCGATGAAGCGTCCGCGTCGTCCCAGCCGCACGGTCAACTGCTTGCCGCACTTGGGGCAGTCCTCTTCCATTTTTTCCTGGGTGACTTCGGAGCGCGACACGTTTTCCTCGGTGTCGTCGACACGCTCCTTGAAGGGTGTCCAGAACTCGGCCAGCAGCGGACGCCAGTCACGCTCGCCGCGCGACACCGCATCCAGCTGGTCTTCAAGCCTAGCGGTGAACTGGTAATCCACGTACTGCGGGAAGTAACGCGTCAGGAAACGGTTGACCACCTTGCCCACATCCGTGGGGAAGAACCGCTTGCGGTCCATTTCCACGTACTCGCGGTCCTGCAGCGTGGAGATAATCGAGGCATAGGTGGAGGGCCGGCCGATGCCGTGCTCTTCCAGCGACTTGACCAGCGTGGCTTCCGTATAGCGCGGGGGGGGTTCCGTGAAATGCTGCGCCGGAATCACGTCCTGCAGTGCCAGTTTCTCGCCCTCTTCCACACGCGGCAGTTCGCGGTCCTCGTCCTCGTCTTCCTTGCTGTCGTCGCGGCCTTCCTGGTAGACCGCCATGAAGCCGGGGTTGACCATGGTCGAGCCGGTGGCGCGGAAGCTGTGCTGGTTGCCGGCTTCCAGGTTAATGGCCACGGTATCGAAAGTGGCATGAATCATCTGGCAGGCCACCGTGCGTTGCCATACCAGCTCATAGAGCCGGAACTGCTCCTGGCTCAGTCGTGCGCGCACCTGTGCCGGTTCGCGCATCACCGAGGTGGGCCGGATTGCCTCGTGGGCTTCCTGCGCGTTCTTGGAACGGGTACGGAAAGTGCGTGGTTTGTCCGGCAGATTGTCGGCGCCGTACTTGTCGCTGACCAGTTGACGGATTTCGTTGAGCGCATCATTGGCCAGCGCCACCGAGTCGGTACGCATATAGGTGATCAGGCCGACGGTTTCGCCTTCCAGTTCTATGCCTTCATACAACTGCTGCGCCACCCGCATGGTGCGCCGGGCGGTGAAGCCCAGTTTGCGCGAGGCTTCCTGCTGCAGGGTGGAGGTAATAAAGGGAGCGGCCGGGTTACGCCGGCGCTGTTTGCGCTCGACGCTGCTTACTACCAGTGCGCCGTCGGCGGCGGCCAGCAGGCGTTCGCGCGCAGCGCTGGCATCGGCTTCGTTGGTCAGGGTGAACTGTTCGAACTTCTCGCCGTCCAGACGCGCCAGTTTGGCCCGGAACGTGGCCTTTTCGCGGGCCACTTCGGCTTCCATGCTCCAGTATTCCTGCGCGCGGAAGGCGTCGATTTCTTCCTCGCGCTCCACGATCATGCGCAGGGCGGGGCTTTGCACGCGACCGGCCGACAGACCGCGGCGAATCTTCTTCCACAACAGCGGCGACAGGTTGAAGCCCACCAGATAGTCCAGCGCCCGGCGCGCCTGTTGCGCATCGACCAGGTGCGGCGAGATATCACGCGGATTGGCGACCGCGTCTGATACCGCGCCCTTGGTGATTTCGTGGAACACCACGCGGTATACGGGCTTGTCCTTGAGCGCGCCCTTTTCCTGCAACAGCTCCAGCAGGTGCCAGGAAATCGCCTCGCCCTCGCGATCAGGGTCAGTGGCCAGGTACAGCGCGTCGGCTTTCTTGAGCGCGCGCATGATGGCCTGCACATGTTTCTCGTTGCGCTCGATCACCTGGTACTTCATGGCGAAGTCGTTGGCCGGGTCTACGGCGCCTTCCTTGGGGACCAGGTCACGCACATGGCCATAGGAAGCCATGACCTCGAAGTCCTTGCCGAGGTATTTCATGATGGTCTTGGATTTCGCCGGTGATTCGACGATTACGAGGTTTTTGCTCATGTTCCATCAGAGTCGTGCGGTGGCGGGCAAAATGTGCCATGCATGACGCTGGTCGTCACGCCATGGTTGCCGGACCGGGTTGAATCAGTGGACGCGACCGATGGTCTGATCAAAGACCAGGTCTTCCATCCACGCGTAAGCGGCTTCCTGCCCGGGCAGATTGAACAGCACCATCAGGATCACCCATTTGACCTGGTCCAGGTCAATGTCGTCGCTGTCCAGCGCCATGATGCGCTCGATCACGATCTCCCGGTGCGCCGGGGTGAGAATGCCGTTTTGCTCCAGAAACATCACGAAACCCAGGCATTCGGCATCGAGCCGTTCGTTCTCGCGCTCACTGTAGATGCGCAGGGCTGCTTCGGTGTGAATCTGTTCCTGGCCGGGGGGCTGCTCACGATGGGTGGCCAGTCCTTCGAGCCAGGCAAAGGCCTTCTCGATCTCGCCGTCCATGAACCCGGCCTGTTCAAGCTCTTCGGTGAGGGATTCGCGGTCGGGTTCCCAGCGCGCCTCTTCCTCATCCATGTAGTTGTCGAACAGGTAGATCAGTACTTCGAGTACATTCTCTTTCATTTCACGACCTCGTGCCTGCCAGCGTGTACCGCCCGCCCGGCGCGGATTCTACCTGTCCCCGAAGCTCCATAAGCAGCAGCATGGAGGAAACCTGTTCGGGCGTCAATCCGCTTCGCTGCACCAGCATATCCAGTGTGACGGGGTCGTAGCCCATACTTTGGCGCAGCCGCGCATACTCCGGATCCTCGTCGGGGGACGGCTCTGCAGAGCCTTCTGCGCTGTCAGCGGAAGGCGCCGGACGGATTTGTCCGACCGGCAGCAGTCCGGCAAGTTCCTCCAGGATGTCGTCGGCCGCCTCCACCAGCCTGGCGCCGTCGCGAATCAGTCGATGGCAGCCGCGAGCCAGCGGGTTATGGATGGAGCCGGGGATGGCGAACACTTCACGACCCTGCTCCATGGCCAGCCGCGCAGTAATCAGTGAGCCGCTGCGCGGCGCCGCTTCCACCACCAGCGTACCGATGGACAGCCCGCTGATAATGCGGTTGCGCCGCGGGAAGTTGGCGGCCAGCGGCGCGGTGCCCGGCGGAAACTCGGTGACCAGCGCGCCCTCGCCGACCACTTCGCGCGCCAGATCGCGGTGCGCTGCCGGATAAATGCGGTCGGGGCCGGTGCCGGCGACGGCCACAGTGAGTCCACCGGCCTCCAGCGCGCCCCGATGGGCAGCGCCGTCAATGCCGCGTGCCAGGCCGCTGGTAATCACCAGTCCGCGTGCGGCCAGATGGGCGGCAAAGGCGCGGGCATTATCCAGCCCGCCGCGGGTGGCGTTGCGGCTGCCCACAATAGCCAGTTGTGGCTGGCCGAGTACTTCGGGGTCGCCGACCACAAACAACAGAGGCGGCGGATCGGGTACCGCCTCCAGTGCAGCCGGCCAGTGTGTGTCGCCGGGGAGCAGGATATGCCGGCGACCGGTGTCACGGGCGCCTTCCTGTTGCCACGCCAGATCCTCGCGAATGCGCTGCCAGTCCGGCGCCAGAATACCTTCCAGCGCAGACTCCGGGACTGCGTCCCGCAGGCGTCCGCGCCCCGCAGCGAGCACGGCGCGGGCGTTGCCGAAGCTTTGCAGCAGGCTGTTGATGCGGGTGGTGGAAAGCCCCGGTGCGCGGATCAGCGCGAGCCGGCAGGCAGTCTCGTGCGCGGTCAGTTCATCATGCATGGCGCGGAGTCACCCCTGCTTCCCTGCCGGGCAATGTCGATGTTTTGCCGGCGATCAGTCCCGGCGCGTACCGGGGTTCATGGCGGTGTCGCCGGTATGCATGCTGCGGGTGGCGCGCATGACCAGCGCATAACTGAGGCGTTCATAGGTGCGGAAGACCATGACTTCGCCGGCCGGCTGGTCCTTCAGTTGCACTCGCTCACCGGCGCGTTCGTCGCGAAACTCACGACCGGCCTGCA
>SLLK01000343.1 GCA_007134115.1 Gammaproteobacteria bacterium
CCTCCGCTTTAATGCGCCTGGCAACCCCGTATGATTCCGGTTCGGCGCGGCAAAGACAACCCTCGGCGACATTTGCAAAGCGCCGGAACATACCCGAAGATGCTTAATAGCAAAGGGTTGCCCCTGCGGATGGATTCGCCGCATGACTTGAAGGGGCGATATTCCGGTCACCGGGGGGCGGCCAGGGACGACCCCACCCGCGACCACCGGCCGGCAGCGTGACACAACCCTCGCAGGGTCTGCCACGCTGCCGGCGCCGCGACTGGCGGAAACAAGAACAATGCAGAACGACCGGCACAGCACACCGCGGCCGTCGGGCGGGCAGCGCAACCGCGTTACGCACCCGAGCGGGCACCTGGTCATACTGGCAATACTGCTCACGCCGTCCGCGGCAACTGCACAAGACGGGGGTTTACCCGTCGCCGGCTTCCTCCTTGCGTTTATCGTAAGCACCATCGGCGTCGCTTTGGGCTGGCACCTCGGCGCGCGCAGGGCAGCACGCTGGTGGCATCGTCTGGCCGCGACCGGGGACAACCCCGGTCCCGCGCCGCCCGTGGTCACCACGCTCAACAATGTCCCCGGACTGGTTTTTCGCTGCCTGCCCGATACGCACTGGACCATGCTCTTTCTGAGTGAACGCTGTGAGCAAATGACCGGCTACCCGGCAGCGCAACTGCTCAATAACCGCACTGTTTCGTTCGATTCCCTGATTCATCCTGATGATCGTGACAAGGTCCGTGAAGGCTGGAATCGTCACCTGCGCCGCAAAGCGCCCTGGTATGAACTTGAGTACCGACTGATCACCCGGCAGGGCGAAGTCCGCTGCGTATGGGAACGCGGCACCGAAACATATGACGAGGCCGGTAACATACGCTTCATCGAAGGGCTCATCGAGGATGTGACGGCGCGCCGTCATACCGCCACACTGGCGCATGAACAAGCCCGCGTGCTGCGGGCAATCGCCGCCGGACGACCCATGGACACGACTCTGGCGACCATCGCCGATTTCGCCATGCCGCCCGACAGCGATGCGCTGCTCGCCGTAGCGGTATTTAACGACGACACACCGCGGCGACTCACAACACTGCATGCCCCGGGCATGCCACCGGCGCTTGACCGGATGCTGAGCGGGGCGCAACCGGGGGAACTGTGCCCACGGCCAGACAAGCCCCGCCCGGGCAAACGCCTGATTCGTGCCGCCAGGGAGGCAGGCCTGACGCCGCTGGCACTGCTGCCGATCATCGCGCAGCAGCAACAAAATCCGACCATGCTGATGATGCTGGCGCCAGGCAGAAAACAGCGTCAGCCGGGAGCACGCGAAAACGAAACGCTGCAGGCCGTGGGCAATCTCGTGCGCATTGCCATGGAACGCCGGCACAATAACGAACGCATGGAACTGGCAGCCAACGCGCTCAACCAGGCCGCGGAAGCCATCATCCTGCTCGACTCACGCCTGCATATCATTTCCGCCAACCAGTCGTTCCAGCGCATTACCGGCTACAGCGCAGGGGATCTCAGTCCACCACACGTCGGCAGATTCCCGGCCACGCCGGCGGAAGGGGGGTCACTGCGCAAACTGCTGCGCCATCTGCGTCAGGCGCAGTACTGGCAGGGCGAACTGGTCATCAAACGACGCGACGGCACCACGCTGCCCGCCCTGGGCAGTGTCAGTCAGGTGCGTGACGCGCAAGGCGGCGAACCCGGTTACGTGGCTGTATTCAGTGATATTTCCCGCTTGCGCAGCTACGAGAAACAACTGGACTATCTCGCCAACTATGACCCGCTGACCCATCTGCCCAACCGCTCCCTGCTCGAATTGCGCTCGCGCGCAGCGCTGGAGGCAGCAGCCACGCGTGACCATGTTGTCGGCCTGTTGCTGGTCGATCTCGACCATTTCAAGGCCGTCAATGACAGTCTTGGTCAGGAAACGGGGGACCGCATTCTGCTGACCATTGCTCAGCGCCTGCGCGCCGCACTGCGCGACCGGGATACCGTGGCCCGTTTCGACAGCGATCATTTCCTGGTGCTCGCCGATCGCTGTAAGGATATCGAGGGTCCGGGCATCGTGGCACGCAAGTTACTCGCGACCATTTCGCGGCCAATCCGTGTTCAGGATCGCGAATTATCACTCTCGGCAAGCATCGGTATTGCCGTATTCCCCCACGATGCTCGCGATTACGACGGACTGTTGTCGCGCACCGAGGCTGCCCTGCGCGGCGCCCGCCAGCGCGGCCGCAATACCTACCGGTTCCATGCCGGAGAAATGAATCAAAACGCCATGGAACAACTGGAACTGGCCACCGGTCTACGCAGGGCGCTGATGCGCAACGAGCTGTTCCTGGAATACCAGCCGGTAGTCGACCTGGACCGGCACTGCGTGACGGGACTGGAGGCACTGATCCGCTGGCGTCATCCGCAACTGGGCGTGATTGCCCCCGGCGATTTTATTCCACTGGCGGAAGAGACAGGCCTGATCGAACCCATCGGCGACTGGGTCATCACCGCCGTATGCCAGCAGTTACAGCAATGGCGAGAGCAAGGCCTGGACCAGCTACGTATCGCGCTCAACCTGTCAGCCCGTCAACTGTGGCAGGCGGGACTCATCGAGCATATCCGGAAAACGGTGGTTGCCTGCGAGCTACCACCCGGCAGCCTGGAACTGGAACTCACCGAAAGCATGGTCATGGACGACCCCGTGCACTCGCGCAAATTGTTGCGCGACCTGGTCGAAATGGGCATATCCATTGCCCTGGATGATTTCGGCACAGGTTACTCCTCCCTGAACCATCTCAAGTATTTCCCTTTCCAGCGTGTAAAGATCGACCAGTCATTCATCGCCGGCATTCCCTCCGATGGCGACGACAGCGCGATCGTGCACACCATTATCGCCATGGCCAGCACCCTGCGGCTGGAGCTGGTCGCCGAGGGTATAGAAACCATGGCGCAGCATGAAGCGTTGCGCGATGCCGGCTGCGAGCAGGGGCAGGGCTTTCTTTACAGCACGCCGGTCGTGGCTGCCGATGTACCGGAGGTCATTGCCCGACTCAAGAGTCGCGACGACCTGTGGTCCATATCGCCGGACAGCTCAGGGCAAAAAAAGGGACAGCGGCAAATCCACCCATAACGGATCGTGATCGGAGGATCGGTAGGGCGTGCCGTCGGCCGCCGACGGATAACGCCCGTCGTAACCCAGGAAGCGGGGTTCGTCCGCATTGACGTGCCAGATTCCCGGCGCAACGTCTTCCCCGGCCAGGGGTGATGCTGCCAGCAGGTAATCCAGGTAACCGGACTCACCCCGAAAAACATAGGTATACCGTTGCGCACGCGGCACATGGTCGGCAAGTAAATCGCTGAAACCATGATCGGTGAACACCCGTACCGGGTCCTCTGCGCCATAGGCGTTGATGTCACCGATCACCAGCCCCGGTTCTTCGAGCTGCTGCATAAATTCGAGCAAGGCAGCGGCCTGAGCCACGCGCAGCTGATTCCAGCATCCCTGCCCGCGATCCACGTCGCCCTGTGACGGACAACGCGTCTTGGATTTGAAATGAACCGTCGCCACCGCAAAGGCAGCGTCTTCACCGCCATCCACCGGCGCCAGACGCGCCACCGCCGGTGGCCGCAGATGCGGCTCCGCACCATCGCGCAACAGGGGGCCCAGCGAGCGCACCCGGGCCGGGCGATACACAAGCGATACCTTGATCTCGTCCGTGCCGGTCGACGCCGGACCGCGCAGATGACGATAGTGCCGGTCAACGGGCCTGCCGTCGTTGAGATGCTCCAGCAGGTCGGCCACCGCTGCCGGATCGTTCTCCATTTCCATCAGCCCCACCACATCGGCATCCACGGCGTGCAAGGCGGCCACCAGCCGTTCACGCTGTCGCTGCAACTCGGCGCGGGTCGCCGCCCCGCGACGCCCCAGGGTGATGAAGTAATTCTGTACGTTGAACGCCGCCACGCGGATGCCGTCGCTGACGGCCTCCGGCGGCGACGGCCGGGGGTTCGCGTCAACGAACTGCGGCGGCCGGGTCGGGTGCAGGCGATAATCGTCAAAGGCCCACGCCAGCACACCGGTCAATCCGTCAAGGGTGCTACCGGTCCGGCGCGTGCCGTGCTCATCCAGATAGGGCACCGACTCCGGGAAACTGCGATAGCTGCCATCATCCAGAATCAGACGACGGCCGTGATTCCGCGCGCTGTCGTGATCAACAAAATTGGTGGGGCGGAACAGACGTCCATCGGCGGCCAGGTCCAGTGTGCCGTAGCGTACCAGCTGGTCATTGCCGGTCACGGTGAGTGTCTGCGGCAGAACCACCTTGAGCCCCTCCATACGGGCCAGCGTATCCGCATCTTCGGGCGGCAGACTGAGCGGCTGCGCCTCCGGCAGTCCCGGCTCGCCGCACAGATTGATCCGGCTCACACGGCTGAGCTGCAACTGCCCGCGGAACTCGCTCACGCGGGCCTTGACCCGCACGTGGTGGCCGGCGGCCGCGCGGTCGCGCGCAGCCCGGTCAAGCGCCGGCGCATACACGAACAATCCGGCGGGCAGCCCGTCGCCATCGGGGCGCGCCGTTTGCTGCAGATAAAAACCTTTGAGGGCGTCGCCGCCGTGGAAGGCGCCGCTGATCACGCCTTCCACTTCCACCGCTGTGCCGGGGTCCGCAGGTTCACCGCTATACCCCTTAAGTTCGTGAATGGATGCCCCGGGCTCGCCGCAAGCGGCGGCGGCTGCGGCCTGCGCACACAACAACCACAGGAGCATCAGGGAAAAGGGAAAGCATCTATACATGACGAGCGCCTCCATGCCGTCAGAGGTGACTTTTTCTTCGCAACTTTGCCGCCTGCATCCAATGTCGGCGGCGCACTCATTCAGTCCTGTGTTGCCACCGAGGGTACCACCGCCTGCATCACCCTGCCGACCTGGCCACGCTCGTCGAACAGGCGGGTCGAGACACAGCCGATACCGGTGGTTTCCATGGCACACTCGGCGTCCAGACCCAGCCACTGCCCTTCTGGCAGGCGGGTCAGATACAGTGTCACATCGGCATTGATGCAACCCGTATCGGCGTCCAGACTCAGCTGCGCCAGACCGTTACCGAAATCACTCAGCGCCGCCGCCCGCTGCGCGGGGCTGAACGGCTCACCTGCGACCAGCGCTACCGGCAAACGCAACCAGGCGGCGCCTCGCCCCCGCCCTGCCACACCAGTGACGCCGCACAGTTCCACTGTGGTGTGCAAACCCAGCGGCGTCCAGTGACCGGCCCCCGGCACGCCCCGCTTGACCTTCCCCGCCGGGGGCGGCAGCAGGGCATCCGCTGGCCGGGCATCAGCCGGCACCGCGATATCTGCCGCACGCAGGAACAGGGCCTGGGCCCGCGCCACCGTGTCGCCCTCATGCGCCAGACGGGCCTCGGCAACCAGCATACGCCGACCCTGGCGCAACACCGATGCGCCGGCACGCAACGCGCGCCGCGGCACCGGACGCAGCAGATCCACACTCAGTCGCGCCAGTTGCAGTTCCGGGGGACGTTCAAGCTGTTCCACCATGCGGGCCAGCAGACCCACAGGGGCGCCGCCGTGCAACACCTCGGGATGCCAGGGGCCGGCAGCGCAGGGCTCGGGCACGAACAGCTCGCCGTCACGACGGAACAGTGCTTCGCTCATATCCTGACCGACCGCAGGCAAATGCCGTCTTACATGACCGGCTCGATACCCAGGGCATCGAAACCGCGACTTTCGAAGTTTTGCCGGAACAGGTCACGCAAGCGCTCGGCCTGGGTGTCATAAGCTGCCGGATCGCTCCACGTCTGGCGCGGATCGAGAATCTCATCCGGCACCCCGGGGCAAACCGTGGGCACACGCAGACCAAAAATCGGATGTGTGCGACACGGCACGTTGTTGAGATCGCCTCTTAACGCGGCATCGAGCAAAGCCCGAGTGTGTCGGATGGAGATGCGCTGCCCCACGCCGAACGGACCACCCGACCAGCCGGTGTTGAGCAATACGCAGGTGGCGTTCTGGTCTTCCATCTTGCGCGCCAGAATCTCGGCGTATACCGAGGGCTTGCGCGCCATAAAGGGTGCGCCGAAACAGGCACTGAAGGCCGCCCTGGGCTCGGTCACCCCCACTTCGGTGCCGGCCAGCTTGGCCGTGAACCCCGACACGAAGTGATACATCACATCCTTCTTGTCGAGCAGTGACACCGGCGGCAACACCCCGAAGGCATCCGCAGTCAACAGTACGATGGTCCGCGGATGCGGCCCCGTAGCACCGGGCGCCACGTTGGGGTTGCACGACAGCGGATAGGAGAAACGGGTATTTTCGGTAATCGAGCGATCAGTGAGATCGAGTTCCTGCGGGTGGGTCTCCGCCAGCGGCTTGTGCGGCAGGGGCGGCACGTTCTCGATCAGCGTTCCGGGCATGGACAGCGCCGCGGCGATGACCGGCTCGGCTTCCTTGTCCAGATCAATCAGCTTGGCGTAACAACCGCCTTCAAAGTTGGACACCCCGTTGGCCGTCCAGGCATGTTCATCGTCGCCGATAAGCCGGCGGTGCGGGTCCGCCGACAGGGTGGTCTTGCCGGTCCCGCTGAGCCCGAACAACACGGCACAATCGCCCTGCTCGCCGAGGTTGGCCGAGCAGTGCATGGACAGATCACCACGCTCGGGCAACAGGTAGTTCATGACCGTGAACATGGCCTTCTTGTTGATGCCGCAGTAATCGGCGGGACCCAGGACCAGAATCAGTTGCTCGCGCAAATCGATAATCACCGCGCGTTCCGAACGGGTCCCGTCGCGCTCCGGATCGCAGCGGAAACCGGGCACATTGAGCAGGGTCCAGCGGCGCGCATCCGCATCGCCTACACCGGGCAGCGATTCCACGAACATATTGCTCACGAACAGCGCATGGGTAGCGAACTCGCCGACAAAGCGGTGAGGGACCGCATAGGCAGGATCCCAGCCACAGAACACGTCCTGCACGTACAACTGCGCGCGGCGGCGATTGAGGTGATCGGCCACCCGCTCACGCAGTGCCGAGAATGCTTCGGGGTCGAAGGGACGGAAATCGTCTTTCCACCACACCGAGGACTCCACCTCGGGCCATGCTACGCCGAAGGTATCCTGCACCGGCCGCCCGGTGCACTCGGGATCCGAGTAGAACACCAGCGGGCCCTGCTTGCCCAGCGCGGTGGGCCATGCCTTCTGCTCGTCGTCGGCACCCCCCGGCCTGACGCGTCCGCGGTCATTGCGAATCGCCTCGTCGAACAGCTCATCGCGGCTCAACCCATAGCGGTACGTGACGTCACGCAACCCCAGGACGCGCTCAAGGTCGGCGCGATAATCCATCTTGTACTCCCCCTGAAACCCGTTTTTTATTTGCGAACTGTACAAGCCGGCCATCGGCGCTCCAAGTGTCCGGGGCACGCCGCCATAATGCGGAAAATGCCGCGAGGAAAAAATGGTGATGGATGCTGGAGGCTACTTCCTGGTGCCCCCACAGGCAAGCGCAATATTACAACACCGTGTATGCCTTGCTAAAGAGCCGGCATACAAAAGCTCAGGTCGTTCCTGACAGCCATTTTGCGCGCTCATCTTCCCAGTGTTCCGCAGCGCGGCGACCACGCTGCTGATCCAGCGGCAGACAGACCACAATGGCCACCGCGAACAACAGAATGCAGAACAGAATAGACGCGTGCAGACCCACCAGGCTCTGCAACAGACCCAGCCCCAGAATCCCGAATACCGCGGCCAGCTTCGCCGCCATCCCCCAGAAACCGAAAAACTCCGCTGCCTTGTCACGCGGCGACAGGTAGCCCACCAGCGCGCGGCCAGCCGACTGGCTGGAGCCCAGGCTGGCGCCGGCCAGCGAGCCCACCACCAGGAACACGTACTGCGCCTCCCAGTCCACACCGAACAGCCGGTTGGCCAGCGCAGTCACCTGCGGGGTCGCGTAGATACAGCTGATGGTCACAATCCACAACAGCAGCGTCATGATGTAGGTCACCCGGGCGCCGATACGATCCTGCACCCAGCCAAACCCCAGTGCACCGGCCACCGCCGCGATCTGCACGATCACAAACATGATATTGCGTACACCGCTGTCCCAACCGATCACCTGGGCCCCGTAAATGAACGAAAACGTGATGATGATGTAGATGCCGGCCATGGCGAAAAAAATCGATACCATCATCAACGCCAGATCACGAAACCGGGCGATATCCCGTACCGTGTCGCGGACGCGCTGTATGCCTACCGCCATATAACCGCGTCCCGGGGGCAACACACCGGCCACGCCCTGTTCACGCAGCCACAGGAAAGTGGGGATGGCAGCCAGCAGGAAAAAGGCTGCGGCAAAGGGCCCCACCCAGCGGATGCGATCAAAATTTTCCGCGCTGGTCTCGCCCAGGAATACCAGCGTAAACCCGGCCGCCAGCAAACCACCCACATAGCCCAGCGCCCAGCCAAAGCCGGAGATTCGCCCCTGATCCTCCGGCGGCCCCAGCCCCGGCAGAAAACTGGCGATGAACGATTCGCCCAGCGCATAGGCGTAATTGGAGACAATCAGCAGCAACATGCCCAGCAGGATGTAGCCGGGCGCCACAAAATACAGCGTCGCCGTGGTGATCACGGTGACCACGTAACTGCAAAACAGGAACCGCTTTCGGGCCGCGGTGAAATCCATCACCGCCCCCAGTATTGGGCCGGTGATCACCACCATCAGGTAACTGCTCGCCAGGGCGATACTCCACAGCAGATTGCCCAGGCGATAGTTGTCACCGCGATCACCCACGATCACCCGGGTGAACAGGTCACCGAACACCACCGTGATGATCAGCAGGGTGTACGCCTGGTTGGCGAAGTCGAACATCGCCCAGCCAAAAATTTCCTTGCGGGGCGCGCGCGGTGTGGCGCTGGGCATACGCTGCTCCACTTTTGAGGGGTGACAGCCCGGCATGCCCGCAGTCATCAGCATTCCGGACCGGCCTGTCGCCGGGCAATCGGCCAACGATCAATCAAAAACCCGAAATATCCACTGCACCTGATCCCGGGCTGTGTCCTCTGTGATCCCTGTAGAATATGTTTTTCGGTGTCTTCGGTGGCGCTTTAAATAAATGGTGGCATCGCGGTTCAACCAGTCACCGAACACACCGAAAGGGGCAAAGTACCAATATCTTCCCCTCGGTGCATTCGCTGTCTTCGGTGGCGCTGTTCAAAAGACGGTGCCACCCCCGGTTAAATCAGCCACCGAAATCACCGAATACACCGAAGGGTGGAAATAGCTCACCTCGGTGGATTCGGTGTCTTCGGTGGCGCTGTTCAAGAGACGGTGCCACCCCGGTTAAACCAGCCACCGAAATCACCGAATACACCGAAGGACGGGAATAGCCA
>SLLK01000300.1 GCA_007134115.1 Gammaproteobacteria bacterium
AGACCACGATGGTGTCATTGAGCGAGTAGCCAATCACGGCGAGGATCGCCGCCAGCACGGCGAGATCGAAGCTCAGCTGCAGCCAGGCGAAGGCACCCAGCACCAGCACCACGTCGTGAATGAGCGCGCCCACCGAACCCAGCGCAAAGCGCCATTCGAAACGCAGCGCTACGTAGATCAGGATGCCGATGAGAGCGAACAGGACGGCCAGACCGCCCTGCTCACGCAGTTCCTCACCCACCTGGGGACCGACGAACTCCACGCGGCGCACGTCGACCTCGACGTCACCCTCGGAAAGCGCCTGCAGCACCAGCGTACTGATCTCCTCGCTTCCCTCGTCGCCGTTCTCGTCGGCATGCTCGGGCGGCACGCGTATGAGCACCTCGCGCGGCGAACCGAAGTTCTGCACCAGTGCGTTCTCAAAGCCCACCGCGTCCAGCCGCTGGCGCACGTCCTGCAGGGAAGGCGCTTCTTCGTAGCCCACTTCGACCAGCACACCGCCGGTGAAGTCGATACCGAAGTTCAGGCCGCGCGCCGCCAGACCCACCAAAGACAACAGCAGCAGGGCGAGCGTAATAAACATGGCCACGCGCCGCTGCGACATGAAGTCAATATTCAGCTTCCGCGGGTCAACCACCTGTATTCCTGTAGCGCGCATGACTGCTCCCTAGATCGACAGTTTGCTGACGGCGCGACCGCCGTAGATCAGATTGATCACGGCACGCGTACCCAGGATGGCGGTAAACATCGAGGTCGCGATGCCGATGGAGAGCGTCACGGCGAAGCCCTGCACGGGGCCGGTGCCGAAGCTGAACAGCACGACGGCGGCAATCAGCGTGGTCACGTTGGCGTCGGCGATGGTAGAGAAAGCCTTGCCGTAACCCGAATGGATGGCCGCCTGCGGCGTGTTACCGTTACGCAATTCCTCGCGTATTCGCTCGAAAATGAGCACGTTGGCGTCCACTGCCATACCCACGGTAAGCACGATCCCGGCAATGCCCGGCAAGGTCAGATTGGCGCCCAGCAGTGACAGCAGAGCGACAATCACAAACAGGTTGGTGAACAGCGCCAGGTTGGCGACCATGCCGAAGGTGCGGTAGTAAACGGCCATGAACAACACCACCAGCAGGAAGCCGAACACCACCGCCTTGAAGCCCTGCTCAATGTTCTCCTGACCCAGGCTGGGGCCTACGGTGCGCTCCTCGATAATGCGGATGGGCGCGGCCAGGGCGCCGGCACGCAACAGCAGCGCCAGCGTCTGCGCCTCCTGCGGGCTGCTCAGGCCGGTGATCTGGAAGCGGCTGCTGAAGACGCCACGGATGGTGGCAATATTGATGACTTCCTCGACGGTGCGCTCCACCTCGACCAGCTCGCCGTTGCGGCGCTCCACATCAATGCGGTTCTCTATAAACACCACCGCCATGGGCCGGCCCAGATTCTCGCGCGTGGTGCGACCCATGCGGCGCGCGCCCTGGCTGTCCAGGGTGATAAAGGCGGCGGGACTGGCGGTATCCTGATCGAAACCCGAGCGCGCATTACGCAGGTTGTCGCCGGTAACGATCACCTCGCGGCGCAACAGCACCGGCTCACCTTCACGCGTCTCGTAAAGCTGGCTGCCCAGCGGCATGCGGCCGGTGCGCTCGGCCTCGTAGGGGTCGCCGTCCTGGTGCACCATGCGAAATTCCAGGGTGGCAGTAGAACCCAGAATTTCCTTGGCCTGGGCGGTGTCCTGCACACCCGGCAGTTGCACCACGATGCGGTCAGTACCCTGGCGCTGCACGATGGGTTCAGCCACGCCGAGTTCGTTAACGCGGTTGCGCAGCGTGGTGATGTTCTGCTCCAGCGCGGACTGCCGCTGTTCCTCGATGGCGTCTTCGCGCAGCCGCGCCCGCACGGTCAAACCGTCATCGGCGGTACTCACGTCCACGTCCTCGACCATGCGCCGTACCAGGCGCGCCACCCGTTCCTGATCATCAGCGTCCCGCAGGGTCACCGAGATGCGGTCACCGCGGCGTTCAATCGCCGTGTAGCGGATACGCTCGTCGCGCAGCAGGCGCCGGATGGTGTTCTCCACATCGCTGGCGAAGCGCTCGGTGCCCGCCTCCATGTCCACCTGCATGAGAAAGTGCACGCCGCCACGCAGGTCCAGGCCCAGCGAAATCTGGCGTGCGCCAATAGCGCTCAGCCAGCCGGGGGTGCGTGGCGCACGGTTGAGGGCGACTACGTAATCGGTGCCCAGCTCGGCACGCAGAAGGTCCCGCACCAGCGACTGGGTGTCGTCGTCCGCCAGCCGGACCAGCAGGCGACCACCCTCGAAACTGATGCCCTGGTGGTCGATTTCCTCGCGATCAAGCAGCGCATCAACGTCTGCGACCAGCGCCGAATCCACCTGCACGGCGCCGGTACCGGCCACCTGTACCGCCGGGTCCTCGCCGAACGCCGTCGGCAGGGCGTAAAGCACGCCGAGGAACACCACTGCCGCTACGAGCAGGTTCTTCCATGTCGGATACTGATTGATCATGCCGCTGATCCTCGCACTACGGGCTGCATGCGCTTCGTTCCCTCAGAATGTCGCCGTCCCGCAGGGCTCAGGCGCTTTTCAGGGTGCCTTTGGGCAACAGGCTGGATACCGCCTGTTTCTGCACCTTGACCGTCACCTTGTCAGCGATTTCCACGTCGATGAAATGATCGCCCAGCGTGGTGATGCGCCCGGCCACACCACCGGTGGTCACCACCTCGTCACCCACGGACAGCGCTTCCACCATCTGCCGGTGTTCCTTGGCCCGCTTCATCTGCGGACGAATCAGCAGGAAGTAGAACAGCACAAACAGAATGATCAGGGGCAGAAACGTCATCATGGCGCTGGGCTCACCACCCTGCTGCGCCCAGGCATCACTGATAAAAAAGCTCATTGTTCCGGTTCTCCGTGAACGTCAATGGGGTGCCGCGCAAGCCGGCGGCCGCATTCGGCGCGCATTATGCCACAGTCGGCGGTGGTTTCGAGCGCGCGGCGTAGAACTCGCGACGATACTGCGCGAACCGGCCGGCTGCAATGGCTTCACGTAGTTGCGCCATCAGTTCCAGGTAATAGTGCAGATTATGCAGGGTGGCCAGGCGCGAATAGAGCATCTCGCCACACTTCTCCAGATGACGCAGATAGGCGCGGGAGTAATTGCGGCAGGTGTAGCAGTGACAGGCAGGGTCGATGGGGCCGGTAGCGCTGCGATGCTCACTGTGACGGATGCGCACGTTGCCGGTCGTGGTGAACAGATGGCCATTGCGCGCGTTGCGGGTGGGCATCACGCAATCAAACATATCCACGCCGCGCGCCACGGCCTCGACAATGTCCTCCGGCGTGCCCACGCCCATCAGATAACGCGGCCGCTCACGCGGCATGAGCGGCAGCACCGCATCCATGACCGCCGTACGCTCCTCCACCGGCTCGCCCACCGACAGCCCGCCCAGGGCGTAGCCGTCGAAACCGATCTGCATCAGGCCCTCCAGCGAAGCCTGCCGCAGCCCGGGGTACATACCGCCCTGCACAATACCGAACAGGGCACCCGGGGCGTCCTCACCCCACGCCGCATGACTGCGCTGCGCCCAGCGCAGGGAAAGCTCCATGGAGCGGCGGGCCTCCTCCTCGCTGCAGGGCCAGGCGGTGCAGTCATCGAAAATCATGGCGATATCCGAGCCCAGCGCACGCTGCACGGCCATCGCTTCCTCGGGCCCCAGGAACACCTCCGAGCCGTCGATGGGCGAGCGGAACAACACACCCTTTTCATCCAGCTTGCGCATGTCCGCCAGGCTGTAGACCTGAAAGCCGCCGGAATCGGTGAGCAGCGGACGCTGCCAGTGCATGAAACCGTGCAGACCGCCGTGCGCGCCGATCACTTCGGTGCCCGGGCGCAGCATCAGGTGGAAGGTGTTGCCCAGGATGATCCGGGCGCCCAGGTCCATCAGGTCCTCGGGCGTGAGCGACTTGACCGTGCCATAGGTGCCCACCGGCATGAACACCGGCGTCTCGACCACCCCGTGGGCCAGCGTCATGCGCCCCCGGCGTGCATCACCATCAGTCGCCAGCAAGTCGAATTTCAACGTGGCCTCTCCGGGGTCAGGAACATCGCATCACCATAGCTGAAGAAACGGTAGCGCTGTTCCACCGCATGCCGGTAGGCCGCCATCACCCGCTCATGGCCGCCAAAAGCACACACCAGCATGATCAGCGTTGAGCCCGGCAGATGGAAGTTGGTCAGTAATGCATCCACCACGCGGAAGCGGTAGCCCGGACGGATGAACAGATCGGTCTCGCCGCTGAACGGCTCCGGCGAGCCACTGCCGGCGGCAGCCGTCTCCAGCGCCCGGACGACCGTCGTGCCCACCGCAACGACCCGGCCACCGCGCGCGCGAGTGCGTGCCACCTGCTCACACAGCGCCGCGTCCACCTGCAACCATTCCGAGTGCATCACGTGCGCATCCAGATCTTCACTGCGCACCGGCTGGAAAGTACCCGCCCCCACGTGCAGCGTTAGCCGTGCACACGCCACACCCCGGGATTCAAGCCGCTCAAGCATCGCATCATCAAAATGCAGGCCGGCCGTGGGCGCCGCCACCGCGCCGGGCTGGCGCGCAAACACCGTCTGATAACGCTCCCGGTCGCCGGCGGTATCCGCGCGCTCTATGTAGGGCGGCAACGGCATGTGCCCGTGGCGCTCAAGCAGTGCCGACACCCCGCCCTCGCCGGCCAGCGCCAGGCGGAACAGGCTGCCTTCGCGGCCCACCATCACCAGTTCTTCGCCCGGCGCTACCTGCAGGCGCATCCCCGCCCGCAATGCCTTGCTCGCTCGCACATGGGCCAGCAGCAATCGCTCACTCAGCACGCGCTCAACCAGAACCTCCACCTGCCCGCCGGTTTCCTTGCGCGCAAACAGCCGCGCCGGGATCACCCGCGTATCGTTGAGCACCAGCAAATCCCCCGGCCGCAGAAAGGCAGGCAATTCCGCGAACATCCGGTCTTCAAACCCTTCAGCACAGCCGTCCAGGCACAGCATGCGACTCTCCCCACGCCGAACCGGAGGCTCCTGGGCGATGAGTTCAGGGGGCAGTTCATAGTCAAAGTCGCTGCGCTGCATGGGCGCGAATGCTAGCATAAGGCCTGACGGTCGTATTAAGTATTAGGTATGTAAGTATTAAGGAAGCGCTGAACTGTCGCCCATGGAAAGGGGTAAACGCGAGGCATTCTCACCAACCCGACGAACGGCGCGCGCCTGCGAGTCGGCGGTCACCGCCTCGTACCGCGCCTTAATACTTAACACTGAAAACTTAAAACTTTTAATTTCTTCCCTTATACTGCCCGCCCATGCCGGGATGGCGGAACTGGTAGACGCGCCGGACTCAAAATCCGGTTCTGGCAACAGAGTGCGAGTTCGAGTCTCGCTCCCGGCACCATCATTACAGGCGTTGCGTTGTTAACGGAGCGTCATCCGGTCACGCCGATGAAATATTGCAGCCAGTGCGGCGATCCTGTCCGCGTGAGCATCCCCGACGGTGACAATCTGCCGCGCTACGTGTGCAGCAGTTGCGACACCATCCATTACCAGAATCCGCGCATGGTGGTGGGCTGTGTGCCCGAGTGGCAGGGACAGGTATTGCTGTGCCGCCGGGCCATCGAACCCCGGCATGGCTACTGGACATTGCCGGCCGGCTACCTGGAAAACGGTGAAACCACCGTCGAAGGGGCCGCACGCGAAACGCTGGAAGAGGCCAACGCCCGGGTCGAGATAGATGATCTCTACACCATGATCAATCTGCCGCACATCAACCAGGTGTATCTGCTGTTTCGCGCGCGCCTGCTTGACGACCGGTTCTCGCCCGGCGAAGAATCACTGGAAACGCAGCTGTTCGCCGAACACGAGATTCCCTGGCAGGAACTGGCTTTCCCCACGGTGGGTTTTACGCTGGAGCATTACTTCAGCGATCTCAGGCGGGGGCACTTCGAAGTCAGACTCAAGGACATGATTTTCAGGCGCAACAACAGGAAATAGCCGCCGCGCCGGCCGCTTCGGCGCATCATAACCCGCCCGGTGCCTACCCAGACCGGGCAAAAGCCCTTATCATGGGGCGCAAACCGGAGATCTGGAGCTACCGTCCATGACCTACGTCGTCACCGAGAACTGCATCAAGTGCAAATACACCGATTGCGTGGAAGTGTGCCCGGTGGATTGCTTCCATGAAGGACCCAACTTCCTGGCGATCGACCCCGATGAGTGCATTGACTGCACCCTGTGCGAGCCTGAATGCCCGGCGGAAGCCATCTATTCAGAGGATGACCTGCCCGAAGAGCAGGCGCATTTCCTGGAGCTCAATGCGGAACTCGCGGCAGAATGGCCGGTGATTACCGAGCAGAAGGACCCGCCTGCCGACGCCGAGGAATGGGACGGCAAGCCGGACAAGCTGAAACACCTGGAGCGCTGAGCGCGCTTACTGCTCCAGGGCCTGGGCCATGCGCGCCGGGGCCAGGTAACCGCCTATATGTCGGCCGCTTTGCGTATACACCGCTGGCGTGCCGGTCACATCAAACTGCTGCACCAGCGCCAGGTGGTCCCTGACCGGGTTGTCGCACGGCCCGGCGCGTACATTCTCGCCTGCCTTGGCCCGTGTCATCGCATCCTGGCGATCGTCCGAGCACCACACGGCCACGGCCTTGTCGTAACTCGGCGTATCGGGTCCGGAACGCGGGAAAAACAGATACCGCACGCGTATGCCGCGCTCCAGGTAGCCGTCCATTTCACGCTGGAATTGCCGGCAATACCCGCAGTCAATATCGGTAAATACCGTGACGGTATGCTCGACCTCGTCGGGTTCGAAGATCACCATGGTGTCTTCATCAAGCGCCGCCAGGGCGCGCTGCAGGCCGCGGGAACGGCTCTGCGCCGTCAAGTTCTGCTGATCCTCCAGCCGCAGGATTTCCCCGCGCACCAGATGCCGGCCATCGGCACTCATGTAGAACACCGTGGTACCGGCCATCACCTCGTACAGGCCGGGGACGGCGGAGGGCTCGATGTGGGTGATCTGGTCGGCCGGCAACACCTGCTCGAGCGCGGCACGGATGGCGGCCTGCTCGTCACTCTCCCCCGCCTGCACACTGAAACCGGCCAGGCCGGCCAGCAATACTGTGATCCATACCAATGCGCGCATGAACTGTGCTCCCCCGGCTGCCGCATGTTGATTGATCGGATTTCCGGGGTCGATCATAGCATGCAGATCACGACCACCGCGCGGCCCTCATGTCAGCCGCGCGGATGGTGCTTGCCGTGCATATCCTTGAGCCGTTCGCGCGCCACGTGGGTGTAGATCTGGGTCGTGGAAAGATCACTGTGACCCAGAAGCATCTGCACCACACGCAGATCAGCGCCATGGTTGAGCATGTGCGTGGCGAAGGCATGACGCAGGGTGTGCGGCGAAAGATCACTGCGAATGCCGGCGACCCGCGCGTAACGCTTGATCATGTGCCAGAAAGCCTGGCGCGTCATGTGGTCGGTACGCCGGGTGGGGAACAGGTAATCTGTCTGCCGCAGCTTGAGAATGTCGTCGCGCGGGCCGGCCAGAAACCGCTCCAGCCACTTCACCGCGGCCTCGCCCAGCGGCACCATACGCTCACGCCCGGCCTTGCCCACGACTCGCACCGAACCCTGCTGTATATTCAGGTCCGTGATCCGCAGCACCACCAGCTCTGACACCCGCAGACCGGCGGCATACAACAGTTCCAGCATAGTCCGGTCACGAATACCCAGCGGCGCCTCCACATCAGGCGCGGCCAGCAGTTTCTCCACCTCGTCCTCGGTCAGCGACTTGGGCAACGGCCGTCCCAGGCTGGGCATCTCTATGCGCGCCGTAGGATCTTCGCTGATGCGGTTCTCGCGCACCATATAGCGGTAGAACCGCCGGATACTGGAGAGCTGCCTGGCGGTTGAGCGCGGCAGCGCACCCTGCTCCACCCGCCAGGCCAGGAAGGCCAGCAGATCATCGCGTCGCGTGTGCATCAGTGAGCGCTCACGCTCCGCCAGCCAGCGCGCCAGGCTGCTGAGGTCCGAACGATAGGCGATCAGGGTATTGTCCGCCAGACCACGCTCCATCCACAGGGCATCAAGAAATGCCTCCACGATGCGCAGGTCCGCCTCCAAAGCCGTTTGTTTAACCATCTCTGCTTCATCCTGCTGCAATGCAGCACTGCCCAATTCGGCAAGACCCATGACTCACTCCCTTCCAGCACTTGCGCGGGTTGTCACCCGCTTGTCCATTGCCCGCCGCCCGGCTTTCCATCAGGTGACGTAAAATAGCGATTCGAGAAAACTGTTCAGCGGCGGCTTTATCTTCCGCGCTAGTGTGCTATTTTGCTGCCGCAATAACTGTGAACCCGGTCACAAAATATATGTCAATAACAATGCGCCATAATACAGAAGCACGCCACACCACCACCCGCCGCCACCACCCGCACCTCGCCAGCGCGATGCTGCACACACCTTATGTCATCTGGTTCATGCTCTGGTTTGTCCTGTGCGCGCTGGTTTCCGGCCTGCTGATACTGTCCCTGCCCGGCGAACATCGCCGGCGCCGCGCCGCCCGGCTCGGCGCGCGCGCTTTCTTCATCGGCGCCGGCGTGGGCCCGCGACTGTCGGGCCAGGAGAATATCCCGTCCGGGCCCAGCGTGATTGTCTCCAACCACGGCAGCTATCTGGACGGCGTGCTGCTCACCGCCGTGCTGCCGCCGCGTTTCGGCTTCGCCATCAAGAACGAAATGACGCGTATCCCGCTGGTCCACGCAGTGCTGCGCCGCCTGGGCTCGATCTTCGTTGACCGGGCCGACCCGCGCGGCAGTTCGCGCGACGCCATGCGCCTGTTTCGCAAGGTGGCCAACGGTTGCTGCATGGGATTTTTCGCCGAGGGCACATTCAAGCGTGAACCGGGCCTGCGTCCGTTCAAGATGGGCGCTTTTATCACTGCCGCGCGCCTGGGCGTACCGGTGGTCCCCGTGGCCATCCGCGGCACCCGTGAAGTATTGCCGGAAAAATCGTGGTGGCCGCGCTGGCGCATCATCGAGGTAGAAATAGGCGAAGCCATTGAGCCCACCGGACGCGAACGCGACGACGCCGTG